>JAQSYR010000231.1 GCA_029256035.1 Anaerocolumna sp.
ACAGAAGGCCACGCAATGCGTGTTTCAGAAATTAGTTTGAAAATTGCAAAGTTTATAAATATTCCCTCCCATCGATTCCGAACCATTGAAATTGCTGCAGTCTTACACGACATCGGGAAAATTGGAACCCCAACGGAAATCCTTAATAAAGCGTCTGCACTTACAGAGGAAGAATTTGAAATAATAAAAAGACATCCTTTAGATGCCAAAAAAATACTGGAAAAAATTCAGGGTTTTGAAGAAATTGCAGAACTAACCTATAGACATCATGAGTATTATAATGGTTCTGGGTACCCGGAAGGTTTAGCCGGAGATCAGATACCAATAGAAGCCCAAATAATTCAGGCGGCAGATGCATTAGATGCTATGACATCAAAAAGAGCTTACCGTGAAGCTATGAGTATGGAAACTGCCATGAGTATATTTGAAAAAGAAAGAGGAAAACAATTCCATCCAGAAATTACCGATGCCATACTAAAATTATTTGGTGTCAGGCACCGTTAACAAAGTGTGAATAGAATGTAAATAAATTATGAACGTGCATTCACACTTTGTTCATGGTGCCTGACACCTTAATATTTTGATGTAACTTTGCAAAAGCGAAGTTATTTCCTCCTTATCTTTGTCGATGGGCGAGATATGGTCCCATAAGTCATTAAAATACTCCATAAATGCTTTGATGATTATGGGTTCTTCAATAGATAATCGAATTTCAATAGAGGCCTTGGAAGGTTCGAAAGAGTGTAGAATTACTGCTTTTCGGTTCTTTATAATAATCTTTATGTCATTACTTATAAAATGGCTGTTATTTTCATTGGAAGGATTGATAACAGCAATCTGATAATTCTCATATGTATTAATAAAATATATTATATTCTCGTAAAATTCAATTAAATCCTGATTATCTATTTTAATTTCTTTAATTCCACTATAGGTATACACATATAAACTTCGTGAATGAAATATACTTTCCATTTCATCAGCAAAGTAAACATTGTAAAATATCTCGCTTTGCATATTGGAAAGAATAGCATGAAGCTGTCTTTTATGAAAATCAATGGATTTTAATGTATCAGTAATGGACAGGCCGCATTGTAGCACTAACTTTTTGTATAACTTCTCTGTCATTATTTCCATACTAAAACTGCAATTATAATTAAATTGCTGGCCTATTTTTTCTTTTGCTTTTAAGATAGCTTCGTAATATTTTTCTTTCAGATTGTCAGGATAACATTTCAGTAAGCTTTTTCCATGTTTTGTTAGCAGCACATTAAAATAATTGGCATAAACATTAACTGCTTCTTTCTCTTTAAAATAAATTCCACAATTAATTACAGAGTCCAACGTAGTTGGAAAACATGACAAGGCACCAACTTGGGTTACTACATAAGTTTCCCGGTCTGTGAGCATATTGTAGTTATTTAAATAATAAAGATAAACTTTTCCGGTTTTTAAAAGGGGCAGCACATAATGTATGAATTTTATAACCCGGTCCATATTCTGGTCAATTCTTAATAAAAAGACTACTTTCCAATTATTTTCAATCAGGGAATATAATTCATTTCTTAAAAGAACAAGCATGGAATCCTGCAAATGCATACTATTATAATAACTGGTATAGGAAATATAAATAATATTATTGATTCTGGATTCTTCCTTTTCTGCCTCTTTTAGCAAAGAGAAACCGGCATTAAATATATTTTCCATACCATGGACCATATTAGCTGTAAATTCCTTGGAATCAGATAATGGTGAATTGTTAATAGGTGAAATATCTGGATTCATAGTAGGGGACTTATTACTACCATTACCCTTATCTAAGGGTTTCATTTTATTAGCATGCTGCTTTATTTCATGCTTCTTATGTTTTACTTCAGCTTCCTTACATTCTTTTGAGTAGCCTTGTGCCTCCAGAAGAGATTCATAAATCCGCTCTTTGTTATTTTTCGGCATAGGATTACTCCCATATAAGTTTACAAAAAAGTCATCTAAAATCTGAATCTGATATGAATTATATATATTTTTTGAAAGATATTCTGCTATATTGTCAATGTAAGTTGAACCATAAGGAGGAATTCTTTTGCCATGTACCCAATGGTTTACCAGTGAGCTGTCTACATTTATTGATTTCGACAAATGACTCATACGAATGTTGAGTGTAGAAAGCAAAAATTTTAGACACTCTCCAAAAGTTATTTTTGTAATCATATTTATTTCCTTTCATAAGGAACTAGTCAAGCACAAGTTGTCAAAATTCCAGAATGCACTTCTTATCATACTATTTTTAGTTTAAGGTTACAACCATGGGATTACAAAAGGTAAATTATTCTATTAAAATGTCAAAGACAAGTCATTGACAGATGCCGGGCAGGTGTATAAATGATACTAAAACTTAACTATAATTAACACAAAAACATATAAATTGACAAGAAAGGAGGATAGTGTTTATTTATTTAACGGCAAAATAAATATTTTCAAACTACCTTAGATAAAAGAGGAGAAGGAGGCAGAGGAATGCAAAGGATGAATGGCTTTAAAATTAATGTAAAAAGCAAAAGTAAAAGCAAAAGTATTAAAATAAGACTAATTCTAAGTTTTGTAAGTTTATTATTAATATCTTCCATAATTTTAGGTGCTGTTGCACTGACGGTAGCCAGTAATATAATAACTCAGGAGGCGAAAAAAACCATATCTACTATGGCAACAGAAGCTGCAAAATTATTGGAAAGCAGATTAGAGACACAAAAAGAAGCCTTAGAAAGCATTGAGGCATTGAGTGACATGGAAGGTATGA
>JAQSYR010000232.1 GCA_029256035.1 Anaerocolumna sp.
AGCAAATGTATTTTAGATTTTCTATTCTCATTTACCAGGGTAGTCTGACCGTATTCTCTGATTTTCCCATCATCCAATTCTTCTTTTTCTTTTTGTTCCTTTTCAGCTTCAATCTTTTTACTGTTTTTTTCCATATTAACCTCCAACAGAATTTTCGCATGGCTTATATAATTTTTCGCATGGCTCATATAATTATAAGTTATACTCTAGTTTATTATATGGAAAATAAGATATTTTATTTATTCGAAACAATTCTTCTAATAATTTGAAAAATAAGAAAGAGTTGTTATCTTTTAATAAAAGAAAACAACTCTGTTGATTTATGATTACTATTACAAAATAGTTTCAGGCGCAGATGTAAAGGAATATTTAATACAGGAAGCATCTTCAATATAAAAAACTTCAAAAATACCATCTTAGTGCAAATATATGTCTTTCCTTCGAAATCACATACGCTGCTAAAAGGTCGAACGCGAGGCTGATCTCCATCAATGGTGCTAACATAAAATACACCAACTTTTTTCATTTCTTCAACTAATCTGTTCATTAAAAATTCCTCCATAAATAAATGTTTTACATATCACTTTTCTGTGATATACTAATAATACTTTATAAAATATATTTTACAAGTACGATATTTTAGTATACTTAGTATCTTTTTAGATACTATTAAGGAGCTCATATGGAAAATAATAATAAAGATTTATTCGGAAAGTGTCCTTTTGTAACAGCGCAAAAAATACTAACAGGCAAATGGACAATTTTAATACTTCATCACTTAGCAATGGGTCCAATACGATTTAATGAATTACAAAGAAAATTACCGGATTTAACCCAGACTACATTAACAAAACAATTGCGAATGATGGAAGAGAACGGGTTATTAATTCGTACCGTTTACAACCAGATTCCACCTCGAGTTGAATATTCTTTGAGCGAATTAGCCTTACAGTTTCAACCGGTATTAGATTCTTTAGAAGTGTGGGGAACTCAATATATGGATTTTTTAAAAACAAAAGTAAATAATAAACGTATTACAAAGTCATAAAATTTCATCCTAAAATTTAAAATTAAAAGGGCGTCGCACTAAATAGTGGGGCGCCCTTTTTACATTAATAATGTTGATTACATTTAAATTTGAGCCAAAGCCTGCTCAATATCAGATATAATATCGTTGATATTCTCAATGCCTACTGACATTCGTACTAAATCAGGCCCTACGCCTGCTTCTATTAACTGTTCATCAGACAATTGTCTGTGTGTCGTACTTGCCGGATGTAATACACTAGTTCTTGCATCAGCAACATGAACAACGATAGCAGCCAGTTTTAAGCTATCCATGAATTTTACTGCTGTATCTCTTCCACCTTTTACACCAAAAGAAATAACGCCACAAGTTCCCTTTGGCATGTATTTCTTTGCTAAATGGTAATATTTATTACTTTCTAATCCTGGATAATTAACCCATGCAATTTTATCATTGGCTTCTAACCACTTTGCCACTGCTAATGCATTACTGCAATGGCGCTCCATTCTAAGATGCAGAGTTTCTAGTCCAAGATTTAAAAGAAATGCACTGTTGGCCGTTGGAGCAGAACCTAAATCTCTCATTAGCTGGACTCTTGCTTTCACTATATATGCACTTCTACCACATGCTTCTGTATAAATCATACCATGATATGACTCATCCGGTGTAGATAAACCAGGGAATTTTCCATTACTCCAGTCGAAATTACCACTATCTACAATGACTCCTCCTAAAGCAACTGCATGACCATCCATATATTTGGAGGTCGAGTGAACTACAATATCTGCACCAAATTCAATAGGTCGGCAATTAATTGGTGTAGCAAAGGTATTATCAATAATCAGTGGAATACCATTGTTATGAGCAACTTTCGCATATCTTTCAATATCAATTACTACAAGAGCAGGATTAGCTAAGGTTTCTACAAAAACAAGCTTTGTATTCTCTTTCATTGCATTCTGAATCTCTTCTTCCGTGGAATCTGGTTGAATAAAGGTTACTTCAATCCCCATTTTTTTCATGGTTACTGCAAGCAGATTACTTGTTCCACCATAAATTGCAGCAGAGGATACTAAATGATCTCCCGCACTACAGATATTTAATATTGCAATAAAACTGGCAGCCTGCCCGGAAGAAGTACACATAGCACCAACTCCGCCTTCTAGTGCAGCGATTTTTTTCTCAACACTGTCAACGGTTGGATTCGCAAGTCTTGTATAGAAGAATCCTTCTTCCACAAGGTCAAACAGTTTTCCAACATGTTCACTGGAATCGTATTTAAATGTTGTACTTTGATAGATTGGCAGAACTCTGGGCTCTCCGTTTTTCGGCTCATACCCCGCCTGAATACAATTAGTTTCAATACTATAGTTGTTCATATTCTTCACCTTCCTTTGTATTATCTTTTGTTATTTTTATTTATTTTCTATTATAATTTTTTGTTATTTTCTTTTGCTATTATCTTTTGTTATTTCCTTTTATTAAAGATATATTTGATTCAAAACATTAATAAGTCAAATACTTATTATCAATGTTATCTAAGTTCCCAACTAGAGAAAAGCTGCATTTTTCCTTACCTAAATAAGTTCTTGTAAATGCAATAATTTCTTCTGCAGATACTTCATTTACTTTACGGATTGTTTCTTCTAAGGGAGTAATGGTATCTCTTAGCATAACTGATTTACCATTGCTGTTCATTCTGTTTTTTGCACTTTCATTTCCCATAATAAGTTCTGTTTTAATCTGCTCTTTTGTCATAAGCAGTTCATCTTCTGTTATGCCATTTAC
>JAQSYR010000018.1 GCA_029256035.1 Anaerocolumna sp.
ATCACTTCGGGTTGCCCTCAAAAGCCCATTCAGCTAAAAACTCCATATCGCATTCCACCACCTGCGACTCTCTGTAATGATGTACTAAAGCCTACTATTCTTTTTCAACGGTTTCTCTTATTAATTACTTTTATAATATTACGGCAAGAGCTATTTGTCAATAAATAAATTTGTTTGTATTTTGGAGTTTCTAATCTGCCATAATTCTTGTTGGGTAAAATAGTACAGTGGCTGCGCAAGAATATTTCTTCTAGCAACAGCCACTAATCCTGTTAGATTTTATAAATACTAAATTTTAAATACTGAAGTCATCCTACTTAACTCTTCTGCAATTTCAGATTGATGATGGGCTGTGGTAGCAACATCTTCTATGGCAATTGCAACCTGGGCCATACTTGTAAGAATCTCCTCTGAACTAATATTGGTACTTTGTACATTATTGGCAATAGTATGTACAACTGTCGCAATTTCTTCCGTGGAAATATTGAGTTGTTCCGCCATAGATGCAATATTTTGTGATAAGTCATTAACATAGACTGCATCTTTTTCATAACTTGAACCTGTATCAATTAACAATTTATAATCTTCTTTCACTCGGCTATTAATATAATCCAATACTTCTTTTGAATTATCAGATAAATTACCTACCGCTGACTGAACATTAGTTACAACACTTTGAATATTCTTAACATAACCAGAGGACTTTTCTGCCAGAACACGAATTTCATTAGCAACTACGGCAAAACCTTTTCCTTGCTCCCCAGCTCTAGCAGATTCAATGGCAGCATTAATAGCTAACAGATTGGTTTGTTCCGCTATGGCAGCAATGGAATCAGCAAATACAATGATCTCATCCACAACTTTACCCTGATTAATTGCGCCAATAATCTTATGTTCTTTCTCATCATAAAGTTGATCAGCCACCGTCTTGGATTCTTTACCTTTATTCATAATTTCGATAGCTCTGTTCTTTATCTCAACCGATTCTTCCTTACTCTGAACAGAGTCACTTGAAAGTCTTAAAACTCCCTCACTTACCTGTTCTACTGTAGCGGATAACTCTTCAGTAATTGCATTAATATCCTGAATGTTGTCTACAATCTTTCCAGTATTCTGATCTATTTGTGCAAAGGTACTTGTCATCTCTTCCAAGGTAGCTGATAATTCTTCACTAGAAGCTGTAACTTCCTGTGCCTGGTTTACAATATTATGTATCAGGTTTCGAATATCTTCTCTGGACTTGTTCATAGCTTTTATTAATTTGCCCAGTTCATCGTTACTTTTTATTTCCACATGGTAAGTTAAATCTCCATTACCAATTGCCTCTGCTAAAGCAAGACCCTTTTTGGTTACTTTTGAAATATAAAATGATAAGTACAATCCTATAAATAGTGCCAGAATCATACCAATTGCCATAACACCAATTAAAGTCTGCCTTAAAGAATTAAATACGGTTATATTAGTCTCATAATCTTTTCTTGCAATTGCCTGATTTTTTTCGATTAATCCATTAAGTACTGTATTAATTGTATTTCTCTTCATATTAAAATCAATTAATTTCTGCTCAGCCTGATTATATTTCCCTTCTGAGGCCATGTCAGCAATCTCTTTTCTGATAGAATCATAGCTATCCATCTGATTTTGAAAATTATCATATATTTTCTTCATATCCTCAGTCATAGACATTTTGCTATAATTTTCGATTAAAGTAGCCGCTTCTTCCGTTAGGGATTCCATTCTTTTAATTGCACCATCTGTTTTTGTTTTATTCCAGTAGAGTACGGCACTTTCTAATTCTGCTCGGATATTTAGTAAGTTCTCTTTGATAAGATGTAATTGCTCAATACTCTTTAAGCTTTCATTATATGTTCTTTCTGCATTCTTTTGTATCTCCTGGACACCATAAATGCCTAACCCTCCAACTGCTGTCAATAATACTGCAATTGTCATAAATCCTGTAAGTAATTTTGTTTTAATGGATGTATTTCTAACTAGCTTCATAACTTTCTCCTTAGTCAAAATTTATATAGGGAGATTATACCTTTTTCTATCCAAATTTACAAGACGTATCTTTAAAATATGTCTAATTCTTCCTATAAAACCCCCAAATATGATAAAAAAGCTGTTACATATTCAAAGTTTTCGTTTGTTTTATACAAAAAACGACCCACTTTAATATGTAACAGCTTATGATTTCTTAACTTCCCACCTTTAAATTTCTCATCTAATTAGTCAAGTGAAAGCATATGATAAGTAGTATATACTTACTATTTTCTGTTAATAGAATAAGTTAACTAATCCAGTTGAGAAAAATGGTACATATGTGATTAGTAGTAATACAATAACTAATAAAATGTAGAATGGAACTGCTTCTTTAATGAAATCCTTTGTTTTACACTTTGTAATACCACAGGTAACAAACATTAAAGTTCCCATTGGTGGAGAAAGTGCACCGATTGCATTATTAAAGATATAAGTCATAGCAAAATGAATTTCATTAATGCCAAATTCTCTGGCAATTGGTGCCAATAATGGTACCAAAATAATCATGGATGCATTTCCTTCAATAAACATACCTACAATAAGTAAAAATACATTAACAATTAATAAGAACACATATTTATTATCAATTGTTAAAACCAACCATTCCGTTAATTGCTGTGGTATTCTTTCTTTTGTAAGAATCCAGGAAAATACAGTAGCTGCAGCAACAATTAACATAATAGAAGAAGTTGTTGTAATTGTTTCTTTAATTGATATAAAGAAATCTTTTAATTTTAATTCTTTATATAAAAGTCCTAAAAAGAATGCATATATTATGGAAGCTGCACCAGCTTCTGTAGCTGTAAAGATACCTAAACGAATACCACCGATAATAATAATAGGTAATAAAAGAGGTAGTAAAGCAGGTTTTGTTGCTTTCACAATCTGATTCGTTGTAAGCCTCTCGGTTCTTATTGGAGCATAACCACGTTTTTTTGATATTACAGTTACTATAGACATCAACGCTACGGTTAGCATCGTACCAATACCGATACCAGATACAAATAGTTTTCCAATGGATACATTTGCAATACTTCCGTAGAGAATCATAGCGATTCCAGGTGGAATTAATGGTGTGATCATGGATGATGTTGCTGTAACAACAGAAGAGAAAGGTTTTGAAAATCCTTTTTTCTCCATTTCTGGCACTAACATTTTAGACTGCATCGCTGCATCTGCTATATTAGAACCTGAAAGACCACCCATTAATGCAGAAAGTAAAACGTTTACCTGCGCCAAACCACCGCTCATTCGACCGGTAATAACTTCACAAAAGTCCATAATTCTCTTTGTTACACCGGTGTAGTTCATTAAAACACCGGCACAAACAAAGAATGGAATGGCAAGTAAGGAAATACTTTCAGCACCACCAACTGCCTGTTGTGCAAAAATAATTGGATTAACATTTGGATTCAGGATAAAGTATACCGCTGAGCCTCCTAAAATTGCGATATATACCGGTACTTTTAAGAATAACAATACCAGTAATACGACTGCGGTTAACATAACAACGGTACTCATTATTCACCCTCCTTTTCAATGTCCAAGCCTTTAAACTCTCTATATTTTGCATAAAAGAAGTTTACCATCATAAGAATACAGGATAAAGGTACCATTCCATAAATAAGTGAGTAAGGTACACTTAACATGTTTGTTGTTCTACCGCTTCTTACAAATAATTCTACGAATCCAATACTTTCAATAAATAAAAATCCAACTACCAGAATAACAACAAGTGATATCAAGACTTCTATAAATTTCTGAACTACTTTAGGAAATAGCTCTACTACCATTTCAATTGCTACATGATTTCCAGTTCTAAAAGCAGCTCCAGCCGCAGCATAAACAATCCAAACCATGCACCATAATTGTACCTCTTCTAACCAGGTAAAAGGTGATCCAAAAACGTAGCGCATAATTACACCCAAAAAGGTTAAAACAATTAAAATAATTAATGCGATACCAGCAATTGCTATGTCAAAATTTAATAAGACATTTAATAAACTATTCTTTTTTTTCAAGTGATTCACCGACCATTTCTAATTTCCAGTTAATATTATTGAGCACCCATAGCTGCTTTTACAGTATCATAAAGACCTTCAGACCAGCCAAATACATCACCTTTTTCATAGAAAGACTGAGCAGCTGCTTTAAATTCTGCTATAACTTCTTCGGAAGGCTCTGTTACAGTAACGCCTTCATCTTTCATTTTCTGTAAATAATCCTGTTCTGATTCATCTACTAACTGATTGTTATAGATTCCAGCTTCTTCTCCTGTAGAAACTAATAATTCTTGTTGTTCTGGCGTTAAAGTATCAAAAAATGCAGTTCCACAAACCCATGTAGTAAAGTTTTTAACATGTCCGTCTAAGATAAGGTAAGGAGCAACTTCATGTAATTTTCTTCCATAAAGTGTTGCTAAAGGATTTTCTGCACCATCAATTGTACCAGTTTGTAATGCCTGATAAACTTCATCTAATGCCATACCAGTAGCAGTTGCACCTAAAGCGTTAAAGCCTTCTGTTTGAATCTGGTTACTTGGTACACGGATTTTTAAGCCTTTTAAGTCTGCAACAGATTCCACTAATTTATTTGTAATTGTATGTCTTTCACCGTATTTCCAGTTAGAAGCGATAAGCTTTAATCCTTTTTGCTCTAGTAAACCGCTTTGTTCTGCATACCAGTCACTTTCTGTTAAGGTCCAAGCCTGTTCCCAAGAATCAAATAAGAAAGGTCCAAATAAGAT
The DNA here is from genome assembly GCA_029256035.1 of Anaerocolumna sp. Classification (GTDB taxonomy): domain Bacteria; phylum Bacillota; class Clostridia; order Lachnospirales; family Lachnospiraceae; genus Anaerocolumna. Next base: position 4,790 of record JAQSYR010000018.1, read on the forward strand.
ACCCATATCAGGTACACCATAATCAGCATAGAAAGCACCATCAGCTAATGTTACAACTGGTTCGCCAAGTAACATAGAGTCAATTAACTCACTTTTTGAACCTAACTGGCTGTCTGGGAATAATTCAATTACAATACTTCCATCGCCTTTTTCTGCAACTAATTCCTGCCATTTTGTAAGGGCTTGTCCAATTGGTTCAGAAATTGAATTTTCAAAACCGATTTGAACTTTGATTGCATCTTTACTTGCATTACCTGCAGCTGCTGTTGTTTCCCCGGATGCTGCTGTTGTTTCATTTGTTTCTTCTTTCCCTGATTGTCCACAAGCGGTAAGTGAAAACGCTAATGTTAAAGACAATACTACTGCTAATAATTTTTTCATATTTTTCTTCTCCTTTAATATATATTAAAATTCTAAAACTACTTTTAACATGGAGCCGGCATTTTTATCAAAGTCTTCAAATGCCTTAGCTGCATCTTCCATCTTGTAGGTATTGGTGATGATTTTATCCAAATCAACTTTCCCACCTTTAACTAATTCAATTAACTCTTCAAAATCTTTTTTCAAAGCATTTCTAGAACCATAAATATCAAGTTCTTTCTTTTGAATCATAGTAAAATTAAAATCTAAATTTTTCTTACCTACACCAATTAGTACAACTCTTCCTCCAAATGCTGCTGCATCAATACAATTCTGGAAAGTGGAAGGCATTCCTACCGCTTCAATGGTAACATCAAATCCATTTCCGTTTGTAATTTCATTTACACCAGCCTCAAAGTTTTCAGGTGAATCATTTAAAAGGATTCCATCTACACCAAATTCTTTGGCATATTCTAATTTTTGTTCTGCTATATCACTAATATAAACACTAGCTCCTAAAGCTTTGGCTGCAGTAGCTGCTAACACTCCAATGGTGCCGGCACCGATAACTAATACTTTATCACCTTTTTTTACATTGGCTCTGGAAACTCCGTGGTAACTAATACAGAATGGTTCAATTAGTGCTAATGTTTTGGCAGATAATCCTTTTCCATCATATATTCTTTCAATTGGCATTGTTATATATTCTGAAAATGCTCCTTCTCTTTGTACCCCCATAGTTTGATTGGTTGTACAGCAGTTTACAAGCCCTCTTTCGCAAGAATAACAGGATCCGCAATTAAAATAAGGATTACAAGTTACAATCATTCCCTCTTTTAAATTTTTATGGTTTGGTCCGATTTTTACTATTTCTGCAGAGAATTCATGACCAGGTGTTCTTGGATAAGAAACATAAGCAAAGGTTCCGCGATAAGTACCTAAGTCGCTTCCACATATTCCACCATAAAGAATCTTAAGTAGTGCTTCGCCTTCCTTAGGAACAGGCATTGCTACTTCTCTGATTTCTACCTCTCCAGGATTGTTAATTACAATTGATTTCATTTTTACACCCTCCATATTTAATAGCAACAATATGCCATTTGTTGTGTACTATGTTGTATACATCACAAAACTTATATTACATTGGCTTATCTATATTGTCAATATAATTTTGTCAATTCCTATGGCTCTCTCGTATATTTTTACACATTACACAATTTTTCAATATTCTATTTGTGCATTATTACAACTTATTTGTTTATTTTTACCATTGTATCAGAAAATAAATTGCTTCCTGTCTAAAATTAAGTATTCACAAATGTATACATGTGTGATATTATAGATTCAATATTATATTTTGTAGGAATTCCGTCCTATGGATATTATGAATCCTTTTGCAAAGGCATTTAATAAACAAATTGAAAGGTAATTATTTATGTCAAACAGTCTGAAGCAACAAGCATACAACGTAATTAGGTCTAAGATACTTACCTGCGAGTATGCACCAAATACTTATCTAAATGAAGATCTGCTATGTAGAGAATTAAATGTAAGCAGAACTCCTATTCGTGATGCCCTAAGTCGTTTAGAGCAAGAGAATTTAGTTAAAATTATACCGAAGAAAGGGGTTATCGTTGCTCCACTTACCATTAATGAAATTAATATGATTTATGAAACACGAATTCTTTTAGAGCCGTATATACTTAAAACTTATGGTCGAAGAATTAATGATTCAATTGAAAAAAGAATGCATGAAATCTTAGAAAAAGCAAATAATAACACTAATGATATACAGATGTTATATGAATTAGATGATGAGTATCACCACATTATTATAGATTTATGTGAAAATAAATATCTGATTCAATGTTATCTCAATATTTATGCTCAAAATCTTCGACTCAGAATCATTAGCGGAAATCAGAATAAAGAACGCCTTGAAGCATCACAACAAGAGCATATGAATATCTCTAAATATATACTAAAGAGAGATTATGATAATGCAGCAAAAGCTATGGAGGTACATCTATTAGCTTCAAAAGATGCCGCATTTAAAGTTATATTATTAGATGGTAATATATCTATCTAATTACTTTACTGAAAATAAAATATAAAACCTTATTATGTGAAATCAACAAAAAAAGGTTTTATATTTTATACAGTATATACAAAGTTATATTTTTTTTATTTTTGTTGTATACATCATTGTATACAATGTGTATAATGTGGTTAGAAATATTCAAAATGGAGGTATTATGAATGAAAAAAGTTAATGAGACAATTGAGAAGGTTTACGGTAATTATCCGGAAAAAATTCTTCAAATCGGTGAAGGTAATTTTTTAAGAGCTTTTGCTGACTGGATGATAAATAATGCCAATGCCAATGGCGATTATAAAGGAAGTATTGTACTTTGCCAACCAATTGCAAATGGCCTGGCTGATATGATTAATGACCAGGATGGTGTTTACACCCTTGCAATGAGAGGTATTGAAGATGGTAAGGCCGTAGAAAAAATTGAACAGATTACTTCTGTTTCCAGATGCATTAATCCATATTCTGATTATGAAGCTTTTATGGAGATAGCAAGAAGTAAGGATCTTGAAGTAATTATTTCTAATACAACGGAAGCCGGAATATCCTACAAAGAAGGCGATAAAGTTACGGATACTCCTCCTGCTTCATTTCCTGCTAAGGTGACTGCATTCTTATATGAAAGATTTAAAGCTTTTCAAGGTGCTATGGATAAAGGATTATTATTTGTGCCGGTTGAGCTTATTGATAAAAACGGAGATAATTTAAAGAAAATTGTACTGCAATATGCTTTAGAATGGAATCTTGGCGATGATTTTATTAATTGGATCCAGAATGCCAATAAATTTACTAACACATTAGTTGATCGTATTGTTACAGGCTATCCAAGAGATCAAATTGAATATTTCGAAGAAAAATTAGGCTATAAAGATCAAATAATTGTAACCAGTGAAGTCTTTAATTTATGGGTTATTGAAGGAAAACCGGAATGGGCTGATATTTTACCAATCCACAAAAATGAAGCCAATGTTATTTGGACAGATGATGTAACCCCATACAAAATGCGTAAAGTACGTATTTTAAATGGTGGTCATACTTCAACTGTACTTGCAGCTTATCTTTCCGGTCATAATTTTGTTGGAGATTTTATGAATGATGAAACATTTAAAAGCTTCTTAAACAAAGTTATTTATGATGAAGTAATTCCAACACTGGATCTGCCAAAAGAGGAATTAATAGAATTCGCAGATTCTGTTGGAGATCGTTTTGCCAATCCTTATATTAAACATAAATTATTAGATATATCCTTAAATTCCTGCTCAAAATTCAATGCAAGATGCCTTCCATCTTTAGTTGAATATGTGAACAGAAAAGGTACCCTTCCAGAAGCTTTATGTTTCTCTCTTGCTGCCTTTATTAAATTTTACAAAGGTACTATGACAGACGGTCAGTATATTGGTAAACGTAGTGATGGCACAGAATATCAGATTAAGGATGATGCCGAAGTATTAGAATTCTTTGCTGAAATTTGGGCTAAGAATGATACTAACACCATAGCAAAAGCTGTACTTTCTAATACCTCTTTCTGGAGTGGCATGGACCTAACAAGTATTTCCGGTCTTTATGAGAAAGTTGCAGATTATTTAGATAAACTTGAAACAAAGGATGTTCACAGTGTTCTTAAAGAACTAGTATAGGAGATATTATGTCAGAAATGGTTAATCAGGACAAAAAAATGGAAGAACAAAACAGCTTAATCATTATATCAGATACGGATAGTGTTGCAGTTGCCCTAAGAGACCTTAAAGCAGGTGAAACATGCTCTTTAGATTCCATAGAAATTACTATTGCAACCGATGTACCTTTTGGCCACAAAGTTGCAATCAAGGACATTAAAAAAGACGACCATATTATTAAGTATGGCCAACCCATTGGTCATGCATTAACCCATATAAAAAAGGGTGAGCATGTTCATACCCATAATCTAAAGACAAATTTAAATGACTTACTAGAGTATAGTTATAAACCAAACACAGCTATTTTTGAGCAATTTAAAGAAATAAGTAAAGATAAGTATTTCCAAGGATATGTTCGACCTGATGGCAGTGTTGGAATAAGAAACGAAATATGGATTATTCCTACGGTAGGCTGCGTTAACATGACAGCTACCAGATTAGCAAATGAAGCCAATCAATTATTTGCAGATAAGACCGATGGTGTATTTGCTTATACTCATAATATGGGCTGCAGCCAGTTAGGTACTGATCACGAAACTACACAACGTCTGTTAAAAGGTATTATAAATAATCCCAATGCAGGTGGGGTTCTGGTATTAAGTTTAGGTTGTGAAAATAACAATCTGGATAATTTCAAACCAGTTTTAGGCGAGTATGATCCAAACAGAGTTAAGTTTCTTATCACCCAAACAGAAGAAGATGAATATGAAGCTGGTATGAAATTATTAAATGAACTTGCTGATTATGTATCTACCATGAAACGTGAGAAAGTATCTGCCGAAAAACTAATATTAGGTTTTAAATGTGGTGGTTCTGATGGATTTTCTGGAATTACAGCCAATGCCCTTTGTGGCAGAGTTAATGATGCTCTGATACGACAGGGCGGAACTACAATTTTAACAGAAGTACCTGAAATGTTTGGTGCTGAAACACTTCTTATGGAACGAGCCGTATCTGAGGAAGTATTTCATTCTGTTGTAGATTTAATTAATAATTATAAAATGTATTTTCAAAGATATAACCAAACAATTTATGAAAATCCATCTCCGGGTAATAAAAAAGGTGGTATCTCAACACTAGAGGATAAATCCTTAGGTTGTATTCAAAAAGGCGGCAAAGCCCCTGTTGTAGGCGTGTTAGATTATGGTGAAAAAATAAAAACAAACGGACTAAATCTTTTAACAGGTTCCGGTAATGACCAGGTTTCTTGTACCAATTTAGTTGCAAGTGGCGCACAAATGATATTATTTACAACTGGCCGTGGTAATCCATTTGGTTCTCCGGTTCCCACAGTGAAAATTTCCTCCAACTCCGATTTGTACAATCGAAAAAAACACTGGATTGATTTTAATGCAGGACAGATTTTAGAAGGCAGAAATTTTGACCAAGTTACAGAAGATTTCTTTAATTACTTATTAGAAGTTGCTTCTGGAAAGCAAACCAAAAATGAAATGAATGGCTATAAAGAAATCTCCATCTTTAGAGATGGCGTTATATTGTAATTAAGGTGTCAGGCACCATGAACAAAATATGAACAGAAATGTTCATATTTTGTTCATGGTGCCTGACACCTTTTATATACTTATAATAAACTTACTGCCTTCATTTAGCTCAGACTCTACCTTAAGAGTGCCATTTATTTTCATTATGTTTTCTTTTGCAACATATAATCCTATGCCTTCCCCTTCTTTATCTGTAAAACTGGAACTTCTGTAATAGGCATCAAAGATTTTTGCTTGCTCTTCCTTTTTTATGCCAGGGCCATTATCTTCTATTGTAATCTGGATAGATGCTGCCATAGCTTTACAGGTTATTATAACCTTGCCACCTATATCCGTGTATTTATAAGCGTTGGTTAATATATTATAAATGGCCTGACTTAATTTATATTTATCCGTATTTATATTAATCTTGGATTCTTCTATAAACACTAACTCAATTTTTTTCTTTTCAAATTGCATCTGTAATCCACCAATAATTTGTCGAATCAAAGAATTTAATTCAAATTCTTCTAATTTAATGGAATCATCATACTTTTCAGCATCAATCATTCCACTCATATTCGATATAATTGATGCAATATTTTCAATCTGTGCTTCACATATTCTGATTTCGTCCGGTGTCATTTCTATAACACCATCTTCCATTCCCTCTAAATGTGTCTTCATTATGGTTAAAGGAGTCCTGGTCTGGTGAATCATTTCATCAATTAATGCTTTTCTACTTTTTTGTTTTATCTTCAGCCTGGTTTTTAATGATTCTAAACTCTGCTGTATTACATTAATTTCTTTTACTTTGGAGTGCAGAACTTCTGTTTCATTCCCAAGATCAATGTTCTGGGCCATTTCTGCTGTTTGAATTAAATCCTTACTCATTCTCTTACTTATCAGAGTTCCGATTAAAATAGAAAATATAAGCAC
>JAQSYR010000233.1 GCA_029256035.1 Anaerocolumna sp.
GGAAGTTTTTCTCTTCCTATGTCTTCTGCCAGTGGGGCATGGGTACAGGCTTCTGCAATTAGTACCCTGGAGTTTTCCGTCAATTGTTCAATTGCGGCAGCACTTTCTGCATAATAGTTAATGTCTCCTTTATGATTAGCAAAGAGTACAGAAAATGATGTAAGGATACTTTCAGCTGGTTTCTTATCGTAAACGGTCTTAAATACCTGGGAGTCTGTAATAATTAATTTTGGAGGTTTTGCAAAACTAGCCAGTGCCTGGTCTAATTTATCTGTTGTACAGCTTAATACAATACATTTTTTATCAAGCAATTCTCTTAATGTTTGTACCTGTGGAAGAATGAGTCTGCCTTTTGGAGCCTGAATATCCTGTGGCATAACCAGTAAAACTGTATCATCTTCTCCAACCAGATTACCTGTAATGCTTACTGCATCAAAGTCTTCCGGCAGTTTTCTGATAATCGCTTCTATTATACTTTTAATGCCTGTCTTTTCTTTGGCACTAATAAGGAAAGGCTTCTCCTTTAGCGCATTATAGAATAAGCTGCTGATTTCTTCTGCATTTTCAATTTCATCTGCTTTATTAATAATTAAAACATATGGCGTATTCTTCTCTTTTAATCGTTCTATCCATGCCAACTCTTGCCTTATATCATTATCTGCACAGACAATAAGTGCCACGTCAGTTTTAAGTAAAGCATTCTGTGTTTTTTCCACACGCATTCGTCCAAGATCTCCAATATCATCAAAACCTGCAGTATCAATTAGAACGCAAGGTCCTAACCCATAAATTTCCATAGTCTTATAAACTGGGTCTGTGGTTGTTCCTGCAACCTCAGATACTAAGGCTGTATTATGTCCGGTAATTGCATTAATTAGTGTGGATTTTCCACTATTACGTTTTCCAAAGATTCCAATGTGCAGTTGATTGGCACGTGGTGTATTATTTAAACTCATAAAATTACCCCTTTCAAAAATAAAATTGGTATAAATAATCAGGACATTTGTCACCCGAATCCTAAAATCTAAAATCTCTTTGCCCTTCCTGAACTTTTACCAGATAATCTGTTGCTATATTACGAACCTTTTCATTGGTTATATGGTTAAGTTCCCTTGTAATGACTGCCTCCCCTTTCTCTTTTGTATCAGGTTCTGCATAATCTTCCAGATATTCTTTTAAGGTCATTAATGCATTTGGCTGACAGCAGTTTGCAATCTGCCCGGACTTTACCAATGTCATAAAGCGGTCCCCGGTTCTTCCTTCTCTGTAGCAGGCTGTACAAAAGCTAGGGATAAATCCAAGTTTTAATAACCAGTTCACCACCTGATCCAGGGTTCTTTTATCTTCCACGTCAAACTGTGCAGAGCTTTCTTCTTCTGCCTCTTCTTCGGCATATCCTCCAACACTTGTTTTAGAACCTCCACTTATCTGGGTAACGCCAAGCTGTAATACTTTTTCCCTTGTTTTTTGAGATTCTCTGGTTGAGACAATCATTCCTGTATAAGGAACGGCTATTCTTAGTACTGCTACGATTTTCTCAAATATTTCATCGGAAATGGAATTCTTAAAATCTTCCGGATTAATATCATCAGCAGGACGGATTCTAGGTACACTTATGGTATGAGGACCAACTCCCATGGCTGCCTCTAAGTGTTCGGCGTGCATAAGTAAACCAACAAAATCATAGCGGTACAAATTAAGTCCAAATAATACGCCTAGTCCAACATCATCAATTCCAGCCTCCATGGCACGATCCATAGCTTCCGTATGGTATGCATAATTATGCTTTGGACCAGTTGGGTGCAGGCTTTCATAGTTTTCTTTATGATAGGTCTCCTGGAATAAGATATAGGTGCCTATTCCTGCATCTTTTAATTTGCGGTAATCCTCAATTGAAGTTGCTGCAATATTTACATTAACTCTTCGTATAGCTCCGTTTTTATGTTTAATGGAGTAGATAGTCTTAATGCTTTCTAAAATGTAATCCAGAGGGTTATTCACTGGATCTTCCCCTGCTTCAAGTGCCAGTCTTTTATGTCCCATATCCTGCAGTGCAATAACTTCATTCTTAATTTCTTCCTGGGATAATTTTTTTCTGGAAATATGTTTGTTTTTTAAATGGTAGGGACAATAAACACAGCCATTCACACAATAATTGGACAAATACAAAGGAGCAAACATTACAATACGATTTCCATAGAATTTATTCTTAATCTCTTTTGCCAGATGGAACATTTCCTGATTTTCATCTTCCAGATCACACTCTAAGAGCACTGCTGCTTCTTTGTGGGTAATTCCTTTCATATCCCTGGCTTTCTCAAGGATTTGTTGAATCAGCTGGCCATTGTTTTTATTTTCCTTTGCATATTGAATGGTAGCAAGAATCTCTTCATGATTAATAAATTCTTCTGCTTTTTTTGATTTTACGTTATATGTCATGATTTTCCCTCTTTTCTTTCCTCATCTCCGGTACAGATTTTATTATCATACAGTTCATAATTCTTTCTTACTGCAACAGGAGAAAGATTTGGCATTACTACATTGGCTCCAGACAAGATTCCCTGCTCCCTTCCTAAGGGATGAATGGTACCCAGGGCTGTGGTAGCCGGTAATAACACATTGGGTATCATTAACCTTATTATGCTTAACAGAAACAGGGTAAGTTCGTAAGAGCCTTTCTTTTGATTTGCAAATGGTGTGTCATGATGAGGAAGAAATGGGCCAATTCCCACCATGGCAGGAGATAGCTTTTTTATATATAACAAATCTTCCGCTAGATGTTCCGTAGTTTGATAGGGGGATCCAACCATAAATCCACAGCCGGTTTGAAAGCCAATTTCTTTTAAATTCCTTAGACATTGTTTTCTTTCTACCAGGCTTAAGTTATCCGGATGGAGCTTTTTATAATGTTCTTCATTGGC
>JAQSYR010000019.1 GCA_029256035.1 Anaerocolumna sp.
AGGAACTTCTCCCCACAATATGGAGAAACAAAAAAATTCCTATGTCCGCAGCACCAAAGCATTTCTTGAACAAGGTATTTATTTCCCAAAATATTGTGTAGTAGGGCACTGGCCCGTATCACTGTATGATAACAGAAAACCAAGCGGAAACCCAATTATTGATAAGGAGCACAAAATTATCTGTATAGATGGAGGCAATGTTCTAAAGTTAGATGGGCAATTGAATGCATTTATAATTCCTTCCATGGATACAACGGAGTTTACATTCTATTCCTTTGATAAATTAAAATCAGGGATTGCTCAGGAAGATCAAGTGGAAAGTACCGAATCACACCATATTTTATGGACAGATAATCTTATTCATATTATAAAAAAAGAAGAGGAATTCACTTACTGTGAACAAGTATCTACAAGAAAAAAAATGTGGATTTTAAATAAATATATTTACGAAGATAAGTCTGGATTTCGTTGTGAAGGGTCAACAGATTACAAGCTGCAGGTACAGGCAGGAGATGTTGTAAAGGTGGTTGAAATAACAAAAAAAGGGTATCTTATAAAAAAGAATGGTATTACCGGATGGTATTATGGTAGTATCCTTATGGAAAGTACGAAAGTGAGGTAAAGGAATGACAAACTTAGAATTTATAGAACTGATTCAAAGTAAAATTGTACTTTTGGATGGTGCAACAGGCAGCAATCTTCAAATGAGAGGAATGCCAACCGGGGTATGCCCAGAAAAGTGGATACTTGACAATCCGGATGTAATGATTGAGTTACAAAAGGAATATATTAAGGCAGGTTCTGATATTCTTTATGCTCCCACATTTACAGCAAATAGAATTAAATTGGAAGAATATGGACTGGAAGATGATATAGAATCTATTAATCGAAATTTAATCAAGCTTTCCAAAACTGCAATTAAGGCATCTGGAGTGGAAGCATCTGGACGTAAAGTATATGTTGCTGGGGATTTAACCATGACAGGAGAACAGCTGTATCCCATAGGAACGTTACAATTTGAAGAATTAGTAACTGTATATAAGGAGCAGATTGCCTATATGTTAATGGAAGGCGTTGATTTATTTGAATATGGGTGTAGACGCAGTAGGTGTAAACTGTTCAACTGGGCCGGAACAAATGTGTGACGTAGTGAGCCTTATGAAGGAATATGCTACTGTTCCCATTATTGCAAAACCAAACGCAGGACTACCTTGCTTAGTGGATGACATTACAGTTTATAATATGGAGGCAAAACCATTTTCTATAGAAACAAGAAAGCTTGTAGAAGCAGGAGCTAGTATTGTTGGTGGATGCTGTGGTACTACACCAGAACATATTGCTATGCTGTGGGAAGAAATCAAGGATATAAAACCTCATAACATAAATAAAAAGAAGAAACGAGCATTAACAACGGAAACTTTTACTTTGGATATTAATCTGGATGGACCTTTTATGATTGTTGGGGAGCGGATTAATCCTACAGGTAAGAAAACGCTGCAGGCAGAATTAAGAGAAGGTAAACTAGATACAGTTGCGGCTATGACCCATGATCAGGTAGAAAACGGTGCAGACATTCTTGACATTAATATGGGAATGAACGGAATTGATGAGAAAGAAATGATGGTTAAGGTAGTGCAGGAAGTGACGGGTCTTGCCAATATTCCCTTATGTATTGATTCCAGTCATGTTAGTGTTATTGAAGCAGCACTACGTATTTATCCGGGACGTGCACTGATTAATTCTATTTCCATGGAGAAGGTTAAATTAGAACTATTACCAATTGCAAAAAAATACGGTGCAATGTTTATTCTTCTTCCACTCTCTGATGAAGGACTTCCAAAAGATTTACAGGAAAAGAAAGAAATCATTGAAACTTTATTAAAGACAGCAAAGGAACAAGGATTATCAGAAGAGGATATTATCGTTGACGGTTTGGTAAATACAGTAGGAGCTAATAAAGATGCTGCTGTTCAGACAATTGATACCATCAGATACTGTAAGGAGGAGTTGGGACTTGCCACAATTGTTGGTTTGTCTAACATTTCCTTTGGTCTTCCAGAAAGGCAGTTTGTTAACAGCACCTTCCTTGCCTTTGCAATACAGGCAGGACTTACTATGGCCATAGCCAATCCTTCTCAGGACTTACTGGTTAATACTGCTTTTGCTGCTGATTTGTTAAGGGGAAAAGAAGAAGCAGACATTCGATACATTAATCGAGTGGGAAGTACAGACAGCCCACAATTAAGTGGAGGAAACCAGGAAGCAAGCACAAACAAAGGATTAAACAACAATGGCTCTGTAAACAAGGAAGCTGCAGAAACTCTCAAAAATCAAGTGTATGAAGCTATTATAAAAGGAAATCGCAGAAATATCATAGACCTTGTTAAGCAATCCTTACAGGATGGGAATTTACCTTCTGAAATTTTAGATCACATGTTAATCCCTGATTGAATTATTAGAACCAATGTTAAAGAAAGACCCAAACGAGAAAAAGCTTGGCACAATTGTACTGGCAACAGTGTCTGGTGATATTCATGATATTGGTAAAAACTTAGTGGTTCTAATGCTTAAAAACTATGGATTTAATGTAATTGATTTGGGTAAAGATGTTTCTTCAGAGAAAATAATTGAAGTGGCCCAAAGAGAAGATGCTGATATTATTGGACTGTCTGCATTAATGACAACGACTATGATTGAAATGAAGAAAGTAATCCAGTACAAGAAAGAGGCTGGGTTAAGGGCTAAAGTAATCATAGGCGGAGCAGTAATTACACAGAGTTATGCAGATGAAATTGGTGCTGACCGTTTTGCAAAAGATGCAGGAGAAGCTGTAGTTATTGTGAAAGAGTTAATGGGATTATTGTAAAAGAGTTAATGGGATTATTGAAATTAGGTCAATGTTTATCCTGGTATAAATAGTATGATAGAATGATACAATAATTCTAAAATTTATATAAATTTCTATATCAGTCTTGACAGTAAATAAAATAAGGATATAATTTAATTAACCTACTCAACTATTGAGTAGGTTAATATTTTGTGTAAGGAAGTGGACAATGGATAAATCTTTGACCCAAGAATTTCTTGAAGTTATGAATAATATGAGAAAATTAACCAGTAAACATCATAATTTATATCCTCTTCATCCAGGTGAATTTATGATGTTAAGTGTAATTCATAATTTTATGAAAGAGGGTGGAAAGGATCACCAAAATTACCCTGGTGTAAAGGTTGGGGAGTTAAGTGAGGTGGTTCACACTACCAAATCAGCTACATCAAAAATGCTAAGATCAGTGGAAGAAAAGGGATACATTGAACGTGTGTTTGATAAGAATGATCGAAGGGTGGTATATGTTAAACTATCTGAAAAAGGGGATAAAGTAGTTAAGGACACTTTAAACACGAAAAGAGAGTTTGCAGAACGTACCATTCAAATGCTAGGAGAAGAAGATTCTAAAGATTTAATACGTATCATGAAAAAGTTTTATTTTGCAATGGAAGAAGTAATAGCAGAGAAAGATATTTTTGATGGGAAAGAAAGTTTTGAAGGGTTATTAGTGATACAGGCATTAACAGATTTATCGTTGCCGGCTTACACATCAGATATTGTGGATGTAGGAATTCAGCAAGGAGGAATTGAAAGTCCGGTACCTATAGCAATACGGGAAGGTCAACTAAAAAAAATGCAGTTTCTAATGGATGATACCAGTGAGGAAGTGATTTTTGAATCCTATATCCTGCTGTCAAAGGACAGTTTATCTCAGGAAGAATTAGAAACTTATGAAGAGGTATATCCAATTTTATCTGAGGAAAATATCTATATATTAGACACCAAAGAGGAAGCGGAGTTAACTCAGTTAAATGATATATTTGCCAGAGTATTTTTGCTGGTAAATGTACTAAATGGGGAATCAGAGCAGGCAGAAACAATGAAAGAACAATTGCTTCAACAAATGCCGGCAGCTTTATCCGATCAGACCTTGTTTGAAATTGTAATTCAAATGCAGCCGGAACAGGCAAATTTTATTATAGAGTCAATCGAAAAGCAATTAGCAGTTATGCCAAAAGCAATTCAGGAGCAGGGTGCTATTACTGCAGTAAAGGCAGAATATGAAATGATTGGAATTGATATTGATAAAATACAATCTGCCTATATATTTACAGCTGGAGCTAAAATGATAGGTTTAGCTTTTGTAGGTATGGTTGCTACTGTTTTAGTAGGATATATAGCAGCTAAAATTGCAGCCGGACTTGGTAGAGACTTAAGAAGTAAAGTATTTCAGAAGGTAGTTCATTTCTCAAACAGAGAATTCGATCAGTATTCTACAGCAACTTTAATTACAAGAAGTACCAACGATATTCAACAGGTACAAATGATTATGGTTATGATGTTACGTATGGTAATCTATGCACCAATTTTAGCAATTGGTGGAGTAATTAAAGTTTTAAATACCAATACCTCAATGACCTGGATTATTGCTCTGGGGGTTATTGTAATAATGGCATTTGTGGGAACTTTATTCTCCATTGCTATGCCTAAGTTTAAATTAATGCAAAAGTTAGTGGATCGATTAAACCTGGTTACCAGGGAAATATTAACCGGACTTCCTGTAATTCGTGCATTCCATAAAGAGAGGTACGAAGAAAAAAGATTTGAAGTAGCCAATGATGATTTAACAAAAACAGGCTTATTTGTTAACCGGGTTATGTCATTTATGATGCCAACCATGATGTTTATCATGAACGGTATTACTGTACTTATTATATGGAAGGGTGCGAAAGGAATCGACCTTGGAGAAATGCAGGTAGGTGATTTGATGGCATTTATTCAATATACTATGCAAATCATTATGTCCTTCTTTATGTTAACCATGATATCTGTAATGCTTCCAAGAGCTACTGTTTCCGCAGCCAGAATTAGCGAAATTATAGAAACCAAGTTAACCATACATGATCCTGAAAAAACTCATAATTTCATTGAAAGTAAAAAAGGATATGTAGAATTTGAAAATGTTTCATTTCGTTATCCCAATGCAGAGGATGATGTTTTATCTAGCATAACCTTTACTGCAAAGCCTGGTGAGACAACCGCAATTATAGGAAGTACCGGTAGTGGTAAGTCAACTATTGTAAATCTTATTCCTAGATTTTATGATGTAACGGAAGGTATTATAAAGGTAGATGGTGTTGATATTCGAAATATAAAACAATATGATCTGCGAGAAAAATTAGGCTTTGTACCTCAAAAAGGCATTTTATTTTCAGGTACCATTGATTCTAATATTCGTTATGGTAAACAGACTGCTACCGAAGATGAAGTTAAGAGGGCCGCAAAGATTGCCCAGGCATATGACTTTATTGAAGAAAAACCAGATCGTTATCAAACTGCAATTTCGCAGGACGGTAGCAATGTATCTGGCGGCCAAAAACAACGTTTGTCAATTGCAAGAGCTATTGCAAAGAACCCAGAGATTTATATTTTTGATGATAGTTTCTCAGCTCTGGATTATAAAACTGATGTGGCATTAAGAAAGGCACTAAAATCTGAAATACAGAATAGTACTGTTATTATCGTAGCCCAAAGAATTAGTACCATTTTACATGCAGAGCAGATTCTGGTTCTTGAGGATGGTAAGATTGTAGGCAGGGGTACACATCAGGAACTTATGAAAAACTGTGAAGTTTACCAACAGATTGCATCATCACAGCTTTCAAAGGAGGAATTAGCCAATGAGTAGTGAGAATAAATCATTTAACCAAACCCGAGGAAGAGGACCCATGGGTGGACCAATGGGTGGTGGACCCATGGGAGGAATGGGAGGACCGAAAGCAAAAGACTTTAAAGGGGCTATTGGGAAATTAGCTGGTAATCTAAAAGAATTTAGGATTCGTCTTTTGTTTGTATTTCTATTTGCAGTGGGTAGTACAGTTTTTTCAATTGTAGGACCTAAAATTTTAGGCAACGTAACCACAGAAATTTTTGAAGGGCTAGTAGAAAAAGTTACAGGAACTGGTGGTATTGATTTTGATGGAATCGGCAGAATTCTGTTAGGACTGATAATTCTATATATTATTAGTTCCATCTTTTCGCTGATACAGGGATTTATTATGACGGATATTTCTCAAAAAGTAACTTTCAGATTAAGGAAAGATATTTCAGAGAAAATAAATAGAATGCCTATGAATTATTTTGATAATACAACCCATGGTGAAGTACTGTCTAGAGTGACCAATGACGTTGAAACGCTGAATGTAAGTTTAAACCAAAGCATACAGCAGATTATTACCTCTACAACCATGATTATCGGTGTATTAATTATGATGATATCCATTAGTGGTGCCATGACTCTTGTTGCAATTTTAACCTTACCCATATCAATGGGACTCATTATGTTTATTATGAAAAAGTCTCAAAAATATTTTAAAGAGCAGCAGGCATTCCTTGGACATGTAAACGGCCAGGTTGAGGAAGTTTTTAGTGGTCATAATATTGTAAAAGCATTTAATGGAGAAGATAAAGCAATAGAAGAATTTGGAAAATCCAATGATGATTTATACAATACCGCCTGGAAGTCCCAATTTTTATCTGGTATGATGCATCCAATTATGATGTTTGTTGGAAACTTAGGATATGTAGCGGTAGCTATTATAGGTGGTTATTTAGCCGTTAAAAGGAGTATTGAAGTTGGTGATATTCAGGCCTTTATTCAATATGTAAGAAGCTTTAATCAGCCTATTGCACAGCTGGCCCAGGTTTCTAGCCAGTTGCAGCAGACGGCTGCAGCAGCAGAAAGAGTATTTGAGTTCTTAGAGGAGGAAGAGGAAGAAGCATCTATTTCTAATCCAATATCTACTGAGAAAATAAATAGTCGTGTAGAATTTCAGAATGTAAAATTTGGGTACCACCCAGAAAAGATTATTATAAATGACTTTTCAGCTAAAGTTGAGTCAGGACAAAAAATTGCAATTGTAGGACCTACCGGAGCTGGTAAAACCACAATAGTTAAACTGTTAATGCGATTCTATGATATTAATCAGGGAGCAATTTTAATTGATGGAAATAATATTAGGGACTTTAACAGAGGTGAGCTGCGTCAGATGTTTGGCATGGTACTTCAGGACACCTGGCTATTTAATGGTACTATTATGGATAATATCCGTTATGGTAAAGAGGATGCTACAGATGAGGAAGTAATTGAAGCAGCCAAAGCAGCACACGCCCACCACTTTATTTCTACATTACCAGATGGGTATCAAATGGTGTTAAATGAAGAAGCAAGTAATGTATCTCAAGGACAAAAACAGTTACTTACTATTGCCAGAGCAATCCTTGCAAATCCCAAAATTCTTATTCTTGATGAGGCCACAAGTTCCGTTGATACAAGGACAGAAATAAGAATTCAAAAGGCAATGGATCATTTAATGCATGGCAGAACAAGCTTTATTATCGCTCATCGTCTATCGACCATTCGGGACGCAGATTTAATTCTTGTCATGAAGGATGGGGATATTATAGAGCAGGGCAATCATGAAAATCTAATTCAACAAGAAGGATTTTACGCCAGCCTTTATAATTCACAATTTGAACAATAAATAGGTGTCAGGCACCATGAACAAATTATGAACTACTCGTTCATAATTTGTTCATGGTGCCTGACACCGTTTTGTAACAAAGTTACAGACTATAATCAATATTAAAGGTTAAAATCTGTTTTAAATAGAATATTGATTAATTATTTGAAATAATATATCTTATTACTATAGTATTTTATACAAATACTAAGTAATGGTAATGTTGATTTAGGAAAGGAGTTTATATATATATGATGGATAGTAAAAGGATACAAATATTTTCACCTTTAGATGATTCCTTAGTGGGAGAGGTTCCTGCACAGAGCAGGGAAGAGGTTGATAATGCAGTACAAAAGGCGAAAAGCGCCTTTCATGGGTGGAAGGAAACTCCATTAAGTGAAAGAACTGAAATAATGTATAAAGCAGCAGATATACTGATTCAACATGAGGAGATGTTAACAGATTTACTCATTAAAGAGATAGGAAAAGATAGAAAGAGTGCCAAGTCTGAAGTGGTTCGTACCGCTGACTTTATTAGATTTACTGCGGATACTGCAAAAAGCATTCATGGTGAAAGTATTCAAGGAGATAATTTTTCCGGATTTAGTAAAGAAAAATTTGCAGTGGTAACCAGAGAACCAGTAGGAGTGGTGCTCGCTATTTCGCCATTTAATTATCCAATTAATCTGGCTACTTCAAAAATTGCTCCGGCATTAGTTTCAGGTAATACAGTAGTGTTTAAACCAGCTACCACAGGAAGCCTGTCAGGGATAGAATTGGTCAAGATATTTGAAGAGGCTGGACTTCCGGAAGGAGTTCTAAATATCATAACTGGTAAAGGCAGTGAAATAGGAGATTATATTGTAACTCATCCAGGTATTGATTTTATTAATTTTACAGGTAGTACAGAAGTAGGATTGTCCATATCAAAACAGGTAAATATGATTCCCCTTCTGATGGAATTAGGTGGTAAAGATGCAGCAATCGTCTTAAAGGATGCGGACTTAGATTTTGCAGCGAAGAATATTATTGCAGGTGCATTTTCCTATTCAGGTCAAAGATGTACCGCAGTAAAAAGAATTTTAGTATTAAATGAAGTAGCGGATCAGCTTATAGAAAAGCTAGAAAGTGAAATCGTAAAGTTAAAGGTTGGTAATCCGTTAGAAAGTCAAGTTGAAATTGTGCCATTAATCAATAAAAAGGCAGCTGATTTTGTTTGGGAACTGATAGAAGATGCAACAGCGAAAGGTGCCAAATTGATATATGGAGGAAAGAGAGAAGGAAATTTAATCTATCCAACTTTATTTGATTATGTAGCTACAGATATGAGAGTTGCCTGGGAAGAACCTTTTGGTCCAGTTTTACCAATACTTCGTGTAAATTCCATTGATGAAGCAATTAAAATTGCAAATGAATCAGAATATGGTTTACAAAGTGCAGTATTTACTGAGAATATAAAAGATGCTTTTTATGTTGCAAATCGACTAGAGGTAGGAACAGTTCATATTAACAACAAAACAGAACGTGGGCCAGACCATTTCCCATTCCTCGGCGTTAAAAAGTCAGGAATAGGTACTCAGGGTATACGTTATTCCATTGAATCAATGACCAGAGTGAAGGCAACGGTGGTAAATTTAAAGTAAGTGTCAGGCACCATGAACAAAATAAGAACGGGATGTGAACAAATGTTCACATCCCGTTCTTATTTTGTTTACAGTGCCTGACACCCTGTATATATAAGGATAGCATCCCGCAGAAATTTGGCAGAGCCAGGTTGTTCCTTATCATAGTATGCCGTAAATCTTTCATCATCAACATACATTTGTGCAAGTCCAGCATGGGCTTCTTTTGAATATTCGCTCCAGTAAAAGCAAAGCCATTTTTTATGCATTTTTGCAACTTCCTGTGCCAGTTCACCGGCGGGATTGCCTGTAGCCATGGCAAGTTTAAGTTTTTCAATAATTCCTTGTGCAAGGGCTGTTGCTTCTTCATATTCATCTTCAGAAAGATTCATGAGTTTCTGGTTAGATTTTTCAACCACGTCATTACCGTATTTTTTACGAACCTCATTGCCATATTTTTGTTCGTTTTCTTTAATTAGGTTTTTCTTAAAACCTTCAAACTTTTCTTTATCAGACATTTTAGATCTCCCTTCTGACATAGCTATTGTTTTTTCAACATTAGCAATTAATTGATTTAATTGTTCTCTTTTTTCTAGTAGTTTATCGTGATGTTGTTTTAAAGCACTTGGCCCATGAAAGGAAGAGGAGTTGACAATTTCCTTAATATTATCAAGGCTAACCCCTAGTTCACGATAAAATAAAATTTGTTGTAATCGATCTATTTGTAAGGGACCATAGATTCTGTAACCAGAAGAACTTATTCTTGCCGGCTTTAACAGATTAATTTCATCATAATACCGCAATGTTCTCTCACTAATTCCTGCTAATTTGCTTAATTTGTGCACAGTATATTCCATTTTTTACTCCTTTCACCCGGGTACATCACTATCATAAACCTTTACGCAGCGTTAATGTCAAGGCTTTTTTTGAAAATTTTACTTAAACTTCGTAAATTGTTCGTAAGGTTGACTGATATCGTTGACTGATATCAATTGAAAAAAGCATTGTAATTTTACTTTAAAAGGTTCATAATGTTATTTACGACTTTAAATTTACAGAAGTTAAAGGAAGGATTGTAGTAGATGTTTTCGAAACAACAATTAAGAAAATTAATTATCCCATTGATTATAGAACAGGTATTGGCGGTTTCTGTTGGTATGGCAGATGTTATTATGGTTTCAAGAGTAGGTGAGGCAGCCGTATCCGGTGTTTCTATTGTCGATACTCTCAATATATTGCTAATTAATATATTCTCGGCCTTAGCAACAGGGGGAGCAGTGGTTGCTGCACAATATTTAGGGCAGAAGGATGAAAAAAAAGCATCTACAGCTGGGGGACAATTATTACTTTCCTCAGGATTTATTGCTTTTATAATAACACTGATTTCACTAATGGGTAATAAAATCATTTTAAGACAGATCTATGGATCAGTTGATGCTACTGTCATGGAAAATGCATCATTATATTTTTATATAACCGCTCTGTCATTTCCTTTTTTAGCGGCTTATAACTCTGGAGCCGCATTATTTCGTGCCATGGGTAATTCCAAGATTTCTATGATAGTATCCTTAATTATGAATCTTATTAACGTAGTTGGTAATGCCATAATGATTTTTGGATTCCATGCTGGTGTTGAAGGGGTTGCAATACCAACCTTAATTTCCAGGGCAGTGGCTGCTGTAATTATATTAATTCTTATACATAATAAAGAACTTCCAATCCACATAAATAATTTACTACATATTGGTTTCCATTGGACTATGATAAAGAGAATTCTTCGTATTGGAATTCCTAACAGTTTAGAGAATAGTATGTTTCAGATTGGTAAAATCTTAGTGCAAGGTCTAATTGCAAGCTATGGTATAGCAGCAATATCTGCCAATGCAATTTCTAATAATATAGCGTCCATAGGAAACATTCCAGGTGCTGCAATCGCGCTGGCGATGATTACCGTGGTAGGACAGTGTATTGGTGCAAATGATTATGAACAGGCGAAACATTACACTAAGAAACTTATGAGGTTAAGCTACATTATTATGTTTTTCTTAAATATTTCAATAATTTTATTAGCAAAGCCAATGATTGCCTTATATGGATTATCTGAAATTACATCTACTACAGCATTAAGAATAATAACTTACCATAGCATTGCTAGTGTTTTATTCTGGCCAATTTCTTTTACATTACCCAGTGCCCTTCGAGCATCCAATGATGTAAAATATACCATGGTAACTGCCATCGCTTCCATGTGGCTTTGCAGAATTGGATTTAGTTATGTCTTTGGTACTGTACTTGGACTTGGAGTTACCGGAGTTTGGCTGGCAATGTTTGCAGATTGGATCTTTCGAGGAATTTCATTTACCTGGCGATTCTATAGTGGTAAATGGAAGCTGAAAGCCCTTGGACTCTAAACACCCTTGGAATCTAAGGTGGAACGAATGTCAAAGCCTAACAAATAAAACGGTTGTATAAATGTTTCAGTGATGTGCACTAACATTCATACAACCGTTTTTCAGATTAATTCTAATCTCTTAATCCAAATACTTTAAAATTTTATCAATTATTATACTATACTCTTCTTCACTAAGAAATTTTTTCTCAGGATTCATGGCAAATACACCACCCCATTCAAAGTCATCTTTGTATTTTGGTACTAAATGAAAATGTAAATGGTGTCCAGTATCTCCATAGGCTCCATAATTAACTTTATCAGGCTGAAAAGCTTTATGCAATGCATTAGCAACTTGATTCACATCAGCAAAAAAGTCATTTCTCATGGTATCAGATAATTCTACCATCTCTCCAACATGATTGTTATGAGCAACAATTACCCGACCCTTATGGCTTTGTTCCCGAAACAAGTATAACTTTGAGGATTTTAAATCCCGAATTTTAATTCCGAACTTATCTAATAACTCACCTTCCATGCAATAAGCACAATTTATATCTTTTTCCATCATGACCTCCTAAATTCACCTTTTCTATATGGACAATACTATAATATATCATATCTTTAGTTCTAATCATAGTATAACCCAATAATGAATTTAAGACTTACTTAATTCTATAAACATATCAATAGATTCAGAAACAATAGCAAGACTTTGTCTCCAGAAGTCAGGGCTTGTTAAATCAATATCTGCCATTAGGGCAACCTCTTCTGCAGATTTAACAGTAGTTGCATTTAAAAGAGCACGATATTTTGGAACAAAAGCTTCCCCTTCTTTCAAATACTGGGCATATAAACCTCTGGCAAATAGCCCGCCAAAGGCATAAGGGAAATTATAAAAACTTTCACTTTCACTATAATAATGTCCCTTGCATACCCACATATATGGGTGTAAGCAGGAATGATCCAGTCCGTCGCCATAGGCTTCTTTTTGTGCATTAAGCATCATTTCTTCTAATTCATCAGCAAACATAAAAGTATCTTTTCGTTTGGAAAAAACAGCACTTTCAAATAAGAATCTGGAATAAATATCACAAATAATCTGAGTTACATCTTGTAGGCTGCTTTCAACTAAAGCCATTTTCTCTTTACCACTAGATTCTGCAATGGCGGCATTCATAATAACTGTTTCATTAAAAGTAGAAGCAGTTTCGGCAACCGGCATGGAGTAATCTACATTAAGTGGAAGATGCTCCTGAATATTTAAACCGTGATAAGCATGACCAAGTTCATGAGCAAGAGTAACTACATCACTTAAGGAACCATCAAAGTTAGTTAATATACGACTTTGTTTTACAAATGGTAAGTTTTCGCAGAAGGCTCCACCAACTTTTCCGGCATGTGGGAAAAAGTCAATCCATTGATTATCAAATGCTTCTTCTACCATATCAGCTAAATCTTCTGCAAAACCGCGAAAATGTTTTACCAGATAATCTTTTGCTTCTTCTGTTGTAAATTCTCTTGAGCTTTCTCCCATTGGAGCAAATAACTCATACCATGGAAGACCATTTTTATGTCCAAGGATTTCTGCTTTTCTTTTTAGGTAAGAATGAAACTTCGGCAGATTCTCCTTAATTGCAGTAAACATGGCATCAAGAGTTTCCTGCTTCATTTTTGACTGTTTTAATGTCATAGCAAGTGGAGATTCATAACCTCTTAACTCTGTAATGGTATTTACCTGGGATTTAATATTGTTTAAGGAAAATGCAATGGCGTCCTTTATCTTTTTGTAGGATGCAAGCTCTGCTTCGTAAGCTTCCTTACGAACAGTTACATCACTGCTATAAGCTAAATTTCTGACTGCAGACAAGGGAATCTTCTCACCTTTATAATCAACCTCTAATGTAGATGTTAAATATTGGTGCATCATGGACCAGGCAGAACCAGCAGATAGATTCATTTTAGCAACCACATCTTCTGCTTCATCACTTAAGGTATAACGGGCTTCTTCTTTCATTTCTCCAAGCAGATAGGCATATCCTTTTAATTTATCATCCTCAGCGATTAATTGTTCTAAATTAGTTAAGGAACCAACATATTTTTTAATAGCTGCCACATCTTTAGAGAGTCTGCTTGTTAAGTCTTCAATACGACCTAAAATAGCTGCAGTTTCACTATCTGTAGTATTGGTAGACTGTCTTAACTGGGTATAGAAATTTAATTTGCAAGATAAAACATAATAATCTTCTAATTGATTTAGTATTTCAGGAAGAGCAGTTTTCGGATCTTTTTTTGCCAGGGAAGAGACATATTCCTTGATAGAACTTATTCTATCCTGAAGTTTTTTTAAGTCATTGGTAAACTTTTCATCCAGATAACTTTGATACAACACATCTAATGACCATTCTTTATTCATAGTAACCTCTTTCTAAGGGAAGCAGATGATAGCATAAACCCTTTTATTATATTTCCATAAATGTAAATTTTTACATACGATAGTAGTATAACATAACAAAGGAAGTTGAACCACTATTTTTATTAAATTTTATTAATTTGTATTATAAGTAATAGGAGTTATTTTTATAACATAAAATAATATTAAGTTCAAAATCGAGGTGCTCATGAAAATTAAGTTCAATCTAAAAAAGTCGATTATCTGTGAGCTTATTTTAGTCATACTATTAGCGTCCTATTTTATTTACCAGAATGTAATGGTGGATTCCATAGATGCTTTCCTCCCTACCGCTGAAAAAGATTATATTAAGTGGGTTGATTTTAATGTATCCTCATCTGCCATGGAAGATGCGTACCTATATGATGTGGAATCACAAACGGAAGAAATGAAACTAAACTGGATTGAATTACTTGCATATCTTGGAGCAAAATATGGCGG
>JAQSYR010000020.1 GCA_029256035.1 Anaerocolumna sp.
ATGATACCATAATATGATTTTTGAATAAACATAAGTGCATCACTATAAATTCCAAGAGTGGCACCCTTTCTTAATAAAGTAAATTGAAATTTTTGATTATCTTTAACAACTTGTTTATCTAAGGAAGTAATTATTTGTCTTATTTTAAGTGAATCATAATTCTCAGGAATATCCTCTAAATATGAATTTAATAGGAGTTTGTGCTGTTCTTTTACATTGAATTGATTTTCCAGACTAATAAATTCATTTACTGCTGAGGGCATGCCTCCAATGAGTAAATAGTCCTGAAATATAGTTAATAATTCTTTGTGAACGATATCAGGAACTTTCTTATTTAGATTATAATGGGTTTTTATTACTTCTATATACCATTCTTTACCGATTGCTCCTAAAAACTCTTCAAAATCAAGAGGATATAAATTCATTCTTTTAATTTCTAAGGGATTTATCCTGTCTTCTTCATAACTGGAAATCATAATGATATGCAGTGTTTTTACTGTAGATAATCTGATTATTTCCTGAAGTATTCCATAACCATAAGAGATCTCATCTAAAATAAGCAGAACGCTATCCATAGTATCCATTACTGGATAATGTTTTGTTAACTCCCCAATGATAGTAGAATTATCCTCATGATGAAATAAAGCCGTTTTATATGGCTCCTGTTCAAAATTAATATAAATATAATCTGTATAAAACGATTTCCCAAAATCCATAGCAATATAACTTTTTCCTACGCCTCTTGCGCCACATAAAAGTACAGGTATATTATGATTCGAATCTTTCCAGGTTACTAAATCATCAATTAGCTTTCTTTTCAATAGAGATACCCCTCATATTATTATCTTAGTTTCACAATTAATTGTTTAAAGTATTCTGGCATTGGTGCTTCATATTCTACATACTGTTTACTCGTTGGATGTATAAATCCCAGTACTTTGGCATGTAATGCCTGTCCTTCCAGATGAAATGGATCTTTTTCTGGTCCATAAATGTTATCCCCCAAAAGTGGATGATGAATACTTGCCATGTGTACTCGAATCTGATGGGTCCTTCCCGTTTCCAAAGAACACTCTATATGAGCATATTTATTATTTAGATTTTCCAATATGGTATAATGAGTAATTGCTTTTTTCCCGTTCTTATGATTAATTGCCATTTTCTTTCGGTCAATTGGATGCCTGCCAATGGGAGCATCTATGCTTCCGCTTTCAACCTTAAATGGCTGATAAACTAAAGCATTATATTTCCGTGTAATAGAATGTACTTTTAATTGCTCTGCAATAAATTGATGAGCATAATCATTTTTACAAATAACAAGAACGCCTGTTGTATTCATATCAATTCTATGAACAATACCAGGTCTTAAAATTCCATTTATTCCTGACAGTTCGTCTTTGCAATGATAAAGCAGACCATTTACTAAAGTTCCTGAATAGTGACCAGCAGAAGGATGAACAACCATTCCCTTTTCCTTATTGATAAGAATAATATCCTTATCTTCATAAATAATATTAAGAGGAATATCTTCTGCTTGTATTTCCAGATCCGTTGGTGGAGGAACAATGATACTTAATTTATCTCCATTATTTATCTTATAATTTGCTTTCACTTTATTTTGATTCACAAGTACCAAACCGTCTTGTATTAATTTTTGAATATACGTTCTTGTTAATTCCTCAAGACTTTCGGCTATAAATTTATCAATTCTTATGCCCATATCTTCTTTTTCTGCCGTCAGTTCATATAATTGCTGGTTCATTCTTCTCCGTCCTATAGATATTTACACTATATATAATTCAACTATATATAATTCAACTATATATAATTCTAATATATATAATTCTAATATATATAATTCTAATATATATATAATTCCACTATATATAATTTCAATGGTAATTAATTAATCAATTTCTGTTATCTGAGTTTTCATCTAGCTTAGTTTCTACAGAGGTTTTCTTTGTTTTATTTAAAAATTCAAAATCTTCTTCTTTATATACAAAGAAAGATAACAGGATTAAGCCAATGGCAGCTACCGTAATATAAGAATCTGCTACATTAAAGATTGGAAAATCAATCAATTCAAAGTATAAAAAATCAACTACATATTTTCTAAAAATTCTATCAATAAAGTTACCTAAGGCACCAGCCGCAATAAAAACTATAACGATTTTTAATAAATTATAACGTTTATCACTAGGTATTTTAAGATAAAAGTAAAGGATACCAATCATTATTATAAAAGAAATAAAGGCTAAAAAATATGTTTTGTCATTTAAAATACCCCAAACTGCTCCCGTATTCTCGTGGTATCTGAATTGAAATACTTTTGGAATTACATCTAAGGGTCCCTGTTCTTTTAATCTTGTTAATGCCATATATTTTGTAAATTGATCAAATACAATTAATAATACTAAGTAGAGCAAATGTCTAAACTTTTTCATAAATCCTCCAGTATGATTATAGTTACCCCAATTTATTTCAGTATATACTGGAGTGCATCAATTAACTCATCCTTGGTAACTGAAGTATCAATAATAGCGTTACCAACCCTGTTTAATAATATAAATTTTAATTTACCACTTTCCATTTTTTTATCATGACTTGCTACTTGCAGTATATCATCTACAGATAGACCTGAAACACAAACTGGTAGTTTAAAATACTCCAGTAACTCTTTCATTCTATCTAATTGTTCTTTGGTTATATAATTTCTTTTGTATGAAATATATCCAGCAGCCATCATGCCTAAAGTAACGCATTCTCCATGAAGCAGTTTAAAATCCATTAGCTTTTCAATGGAATGACCTAGGGTATGGCCAAAATTTAGTAGTGCCCGGTCTCCTACTTCTTTGGGATCTTTTTCGACTACATCACGTTTTATTTCACAGCTTCTAAATATCATTTCTTTTAAAACATTTAAATCTTTTGATAAAATAGCTTCTTTATTTTCATCTAACCACTGATAATATGCAGCATCTTTAATAAGTCCGTGTTTAATTATTTCCCCAAATCCAGAGTTAAATTGTCTGTCTGTTAAGGAATTTAGAGTGCTTAGGTTAATGTATACTGCCTTTGGTTGATGAAATGCTCCAATCATATTCTTATAAGCATGAAAATCAACGCCAGTTTTTCCGCCGATGCTGCTATCAACCATAGCTAATAATGAGGTAGGCACCTGGATAAAAGAGATGCCACGTAAGTAAGTTGCAGCTGTATATCCAGTTAAGTCACCAACTACACCGCCACCTAATGCCATTAAAACATCCTTGCGATCAAATTTGCTGGTAATAAGCATATCATATAAGGCATATACTGTATCTAGATTTTTACTTTCTTCTCCTTGAGTAAATGTAAATGTTTTTATCTCTTTTACATGTCCCTTAAGAGATTCTATTACTTCTCTTAAATAGTGATTACTAACTTGAGAATCTGAAACAATACACACTTTTTTATTAATAAAAATTGGTTGGTCATTCGTATCTGTTCTTTCTTCTTTGAGAATTGTATGAAAAACAGATAGTAAATTAGTAAAATCTTTTTCTAATATGATATCATAGATAGGCTTTTCTTCATATTTTACCGTCAATTGATTCTTCATCCTCATTAAAGCTCCTGTTCTTTTTCATTCAAATCATAGAATTCAAAATCCTCATCATCCACAACTTCTTCACTATTTGCTGCAGCAGCTTCCGAAAAAGCAGAATCACTTTCATTACTTGGATTTAGAATAAATGTATCCAGATTTGCCATCTGGATCTGAAAACTGTCGCCATCTAAAAGCTCCACCTGAGCCGCAGCCAAATGTTTAAACTGTGCTTTATAAAGATCATATTGTCTTAATAATTGTAGTGTCTTATCATGGAGTTTCTGCAATTCATACTGTGCATCTGCCAAAATTACCTGTGCTTTTCCCTTAGCATCTTCTTCTATGGCTCTAGCTTCCTTAATTGAAGCTTCTTTGGTATCTTCCGCAGCCTTTTCAGCTAAAACTAAAGCTTTTTGAAGGGTTTTTTCTATGGATTTATAATAATTTAAACCATTGTTTAGGGTATTGATCTTATCTTTTAACTCCATATTTTCTTTGTACATTATCTCATAGTCAGATAATAATGAATTTAAGAAGTTTTCAACATCCCTTTTTTCATATCCCAGACCAGTTTTAAATGTTTTACTTTGTAATTCTATAGGTGTAATCATGCTATGTCCTCCTAAATGTATTTTTGAAGGGTAACGTAAAATCTCCCTTTTTTTGTTTGGTTTTGTATGCCCTTATATATAAATTTTCCATGGCCTCTTACGGATACTGTTTCATTTTCTTTTAAGTTATAGCTATTAGATTCCACTAATTTTCCGTCAACAAATACTTTTCCACCCTCAATCAGTCCAAGAATGCTAGATCTTGATGCTCCAAGTGCTAAAGCGATCACTGAATCTAGTCGGGCAGAAGAAACGGTTCCCCTAATATCTTTAAATTCTGGTGTAATATCTAGAGTCTGATCCATTTGTACTTCACATCGAATATTGGTATGTTTTACTTTAACTAAATTATCAATTATAAAATTACTAATCGTAGTTTCGCAAAATACATATCCTTCTTTTTCTTTCACTAAAATATCGCCGATTGTATTACGTTCAATGCCTAGATTTAAAATTGCACCCAGGAAATCTCGGTGGTTTAAATCATCACTAAATTTTTTGTTAAGGGGGAGTATACGTAAACAGGTGATGTAACTGGAAAAAGCTTTTACAGAATCTCCTCCATAAAAGCAAAGTACTTTTCTTTCAGCTCCTTCATAACCACCAAAAAGCTGGTATTTGACATTAGGCATCTCTTGTTTTAGGGTATAGAATATATTAATCTCATTTAAGTTTAAAAAATCCGTATACGTATTTATCTCTTTGTGATATGCAATCCTTGCCAATTCTAAGAAACGTTTCTTAAGTATTTGTTCCTCTTTATCCATATTTATAAGAATCCTTTCCAATCAAATCAGGTAGGTATCTGTAAAGTTATTTCATTGAGAATATAAGTTGTTGTAAAAATGTAATTACAACAAGCCCTATGATTGGTGACAAATCTATAATTGGCGTGTGAAAAATGGAACGCTTCAAAATAAATCGAATTGGTTCAAGTATAGGATTTATTAATATATTTAATTTACTTTTGAATCCATAAGATAAAGGCAACCATGAAGTCAAAATATAAACATATATTAATAACTCAAGAAAAATAAAAAAAGCAAATAATACATCAACCATAAAACTTTTCATATTTAAAATTCCTTATTAAGAACTGGAACCTCAAACCCATCGCTTTGAATTAAATCCAGATAATCTCCTGAAATATCTACTGAATCTGGAGATATAATGAATATGTAATTAGAAATCTGGTGAAGCTTACCATTCATTGCATAAACGGATCCGGAAACAAAGTCCATAATACGTTGTGCTAAATCCACATCAAAACCTTCCAGATTAATAACAGCTGCACGTCCAGATAATAACATATCACATATATCCTGTGATTCTTCGAAAGTTGTTGGTTTCATAATACAAACTTCAAAACCTTTTGGTGTTGTCCTAATTGGCACTACTTTGTTAGTCGTAGTTCTTTCCATTCTAGTCACCCTTTCTTTTTTGGGATCGTTAACAGGTGTGTTAAACGAAGAAATAGGTTCACTTGGCTCAAAGGCAGGTTTTACTTGTTGCTTTGCCTGTAATTTCACCTGTTGATTGGCTTGTTTGGCCAATTTACGTTCTTCTCGCTCCTGGCGTTTTAGCTCACGTTCATCCATTTCATTATCGTAATCATCATATTCATCATCTTCCGTTAATTTTAATGAATCAAGTATGTTTTTAAAAATATTTGCCATTTTTTTATCTCCTATCTTAAAATAATTAAATTGTTAATTATTTTCTCTATTCAATATTATAATTTCTAACTCCAAAAATTCCAGTTCCAACACGAATCATAGTAGCACCTTCTTCAATTGCCACTCCATAATCTCCCGTCATTCCCATTGAAAGTACATCCATACTAATATTATCAATGTTTTTAGATTTTATGTCAACATTTAATTGTCGTAAATTTCTAAAATGAACTCTATTGTCCTCCCCATTATCGGTAAATGGTGCGACTGTCATTAACCCGTTAACCCGTATATTCTTTAATTTTGATATTTCTAATAGTAACGGAAGAATATCATCCTTTGTAACCCCATATTTCGATTCTTCATTTGCAATATTTACTTCAATTAGTATATTAGAAACAATATTTTTCTTCTCTGCCTCTTTATTAATTTGTTCCGCAAGTCGATAAGAATCAACAGAATGAATTAAAACATAATGTAAATTTTCTTCTATCAAATAAATCGCTTCCTTTTTATAAAGTATTTTTTACTTTTTGGTTTGTTTCAATTAATAAATAATTGCCTGTTCCACGGCTGTACTTCCTACTAAGGCGATATGGTCATAAACAGATAATCCGTACCCAGTCCCTTCTTTAATAATACTGTATTCTTCATTTTCATATAGAGTTTCAATTCTTCTGAAAATAGCATATCCTTTATTAACATTAAAAACACCTTCTAAGGTATCCACTAATTCGATTTGATATCGTTCCCCTGTTTCTTCTGAATGAATCCAGATTCCATTTTCAAATAAACGTTTGTCCACATAACCATAAGTTTCATCACTATAGTAGATATCAGCCGGAACAAATTCCAGCTCTAATTCACCATTTTTGCTATAATTTTCAGTAACCAGTCCTGTTGCCCCGGAATCACCTCCTACAGTAAAATATTCTAAAGGTATTTTATAAAATTCCTTTTGTACTATGGATGATGTTGGGATTTTTAAACCTTCTGCCGAATTTATTTCCAATTCTACCGATACAAACCTTTGATTCATATAGTATTCAATATATTTATTTAACTCTAATTTAGCAAAATAACTAGCATTCTTTTCATAAACTGATATTTGTGCATTGGTAGTTAATCCATTGTCTTTAAAGTTAATACGGACCGATTTCTCCTCTTTTAACTTATTATATTGATTCTCATCAAGCAGCAAAATTATGCTCCAATTATCACCAATAACCATTCGATAGATTGGAGTATCTGCTTCCACTAAATCTGATGCAAGAAGTTGTACTTTATCATAGACATCAAGATTAAAGTTTTCTGCTGTAACATTATCTTCTGTTAAGTCTTCGTAATTATCTATTGAATATGTAATAATACCACTTGTTTTCGATTTTACAATTGAAAAAAGATGACTGGTCCCACTTTCTTCAATTATATTTTCAAGGTTTGTCATTCGATTTTCATTTAATATTTCAAGTGCAGTGGACTCTAAGTCATATTTAAAATCATAAACGGACGTAAAATTACTGGTAATAAAATCATCCTGAAATTCCATAACTTCTCTACTAACCTCTTTAATATCTGCTGAAGTTAATACAGTTCCACTCTCACTACTGCCTATTAAATCATAAACCTGTTTCGTCTCATCAATAGAATAAACTGTAGTATTTTTGGCTAATCGTTCTCCATCTCTATGATAATAATTTACATAACCTGCAGTATCTGTATTAAAAATCTCTTCCTCACGTAAGATAAGCCCTTGAAAAGTATTATTATCCGAGGTAAACCCTTGTTGTACTTCGTAGATGGATAAATGTTCTTTTGTAAAATATAAATAAACATTGATAAAAACGTAAACAAATATAATAAAAAATACCATTGTTCCCATATTTATATTCTTTCGTTTACGAAATTTAGCAACCTTGCCGCTTTGATTCAATAATAGCAACCTCCTTTTTATATCCATTCTATTATACTTTTTATTAACAAATTATAAAAGACCTAAATCAAAATTTTCTAAAATTGTTATGACATTAATTGATTATTTTTCTGTAAAAATTTTATATTTATCAAAAAGAATATTCAAGATATAATTGGTAATACTAAATATTGCATCGAAAAGGAGGTATCAAATTGAAAACGATAGACTATATAGCATTGACATTCGTAATTATCGGAGCAATTAACTGGGGACTCATTGGATTTTTCGGTTTTGACCTTGTAAGAATGATTTTTGGAGATATGACCTTGATATCTAGAATTGTTTATGGTGTAGTAGGTATTTCAGGTTTATATGCCCTAAGTTATTTTGGAAGGTTGCAGAGGGAAGACTAAACTTAATTCAGTATTTATATGAATTATGTTAACAAAGGGCTGATAAAATCAGCCCTTTCATAATTTAATATTAATATTTTATACTATAAAGACACAATTACATCCTTTTTTACAGACTCAGGTAAATCTTTTTCATTTAGGGAGACACTAATAATGAAATCAACATGAAATTGCTGAGAAATTCGGTCTAATTTATTTAAAACCGGTAAAACATTTTGATCTGTAATATCTGCGATTTTTAGAAAACTATCAAGATAAATAGCTTCAAGATCATGATCCTGAGAGATAAGTCCACAAATAAAACCCAAGAATTCATCAGAATTGTCAATAAAATAATCCTTTACATTAACTAATCTTAATTTGTTGCTCAATTCATACATATGCTTATTACTCTTATCAAGATAAACTATACTGCCCTTTGCACCCTTTACGGCAGTGTTTACCTTTTCAATCAGGATTTTTGTCTTACCTTTACCTTTTTCGCCTGCAATTATCTGTATCATTGTAATCTCCTCCTTAAGATGTGTACAAAATATATTTGTTTTGCTTAAATAGATGATTAATATAACTAGAGTTCCCACTATCCGCCTGTAAAATAACGGAAATATAGGAATCATTATTTGCATCTTTGCTATATAGTACTAGACAATTACCAGCTTTGCTGGTTGTACCGGTTTTGCCGCCAATTACAGATACCCCATCAGGTGCATCTTCTGTTCCTTTCAAATATCTATTCGTGTTTAGATATTCTTTACTTATTGTCTGATTTGCTGCATTTTTATACGCAGCAGTATATGATACTTGATTAATAATTGAAGTAAAACCTTCATAATTTAATAATTCTTGAAAAACCAAATACAAATCATAAGCTGTTGTGTATTGATTATCATTATGAAGTCCATGTGCATTTACAAAATTAGAATGAACTGCGCCTATTTCTTTCACTGTTTCATTCATCATCTTAGCAAATCCTTCTTCTGAACCTCCTACATGTTCAGCGATTGCAATTCCTGCGTCATTACCAGAATACACCAAAAGGCTGTTTAATAAGGTTTCTAGTGTTATTTTATCACCTTCTTTAAATCCACAAAGCTTAGCTCCACTTTCTGTAATATTTGCTGCATTTTTACTAACCGTAACAACTTCCGATAAATCTGCATTTCTAAAAACAACAAGTGCGGTTATTAACTTCGTTAAACTTGCTGGATATAGACGTTGGTAAATATTATTTGCAAAAATCAATTCATCTTTCGTTGAATTTAAGATCAGTGCAGATGTAGCTGTTATATTACTAGATTTCATATGATTTAGCTCATCTGGAATCACACATAGCTCATTAGCAAAAAAGTCAGCAACCTTTACCTTTGTAATTTGTTCCTTATCAATATTTGAATTATTTACTTCATTATAATTCAAATATGTGCCATAGGAACTTGAACAACCGGTTAAAAATGTTGCCGACAATATAATTAAGAATAATTTTTTTATCATTATGAAATATTCTCCTATAGAATAATCACACAAGCCTGCTGTTACTATATGTTTATGTTACCCAGTAACAGCAATGACAAGATGTAGAGTCGTTGACTCTTATGCTTACGCTTTAAATATTTCACGCCAATCTAAATCTCCGCGATCCAAAGCTTTTACTAATAGTTCTGCTGTTGCAAGATTCGTTGCTAATGGAATATTATGAGTATCACATAAATGAACTACATTATTAACATCTGGTTCATGAGATTTTGGAGTTAATGGATCTCTTAGAAATATTACCAGGTCAATTTCATTCTGCTCAATTTGTGCCCCCATTTGTTGAAGACCACCTAAATGACCTGCTAAGTATTTTCGTACATTTAGATTTGTTACTTCTTCAATTAATCTTCCGGTAGTACCGGTGGCAAATAAATCGTGTTTATTTAGTATTCCACGATATGCAATACAAAAATTTTGCATAAGTTTCTTTTTAGCATCATGTGCTATTAATCCAATATTCATAGGTCTACCCCCTTTTTATTTTTTGATGTAAACTTATATTTAATACAATACCGATTGCAATCATGCTACTCATTAAGGAACTAAGTCCATAACTTAAAAATGGAAGTGGCAAACCGGTATTCGGTAATATTGCAGTTGCCACCCCTATGTTTACAAACACCTGAAACATAAACATAGATGCTGTACCTGTAGCTATTAGCATGCCCATTCGGTCCGATGCATTTTTTGCAATCTTTAATATTTTAAATATTATAATACAGTATATCAATATTATAACACAAGAACCAATAAATCCAAGTGCTTCTCCCGCAACCGAGAAAATAAAATCACTTTCTGAAATAGGAACAAAAGTATCACTTTGAATGGCATCAACGCCTTCCGTTAGTAACTTGCCAGATAAACGACCAGAGCCAATTACCTGAATGGAATTCTCCTGTTGATACATAGTATCGGCATATTCTTCCGGATTTAATATAGATAATAGTCTTTCTTGCTGATACGGCTCTAAAATCACCTGAAAATCCTGCTGTACATACCAAAACATACCCAGCGCTAAGGGAATACCAACCAAAAGTATAGGGAGAATTATTTTATAACTTAACCCAGCAGCAAAAACCATCATTCCAAATATAAACATTAAGACCATACTAGAAGATAAATCTGTCTGGATTAATATTAAATAAGTAGGAACTGCCATAATAACACCTGGTATAATTAAGGCTATTATATTATTCATTTTTTCTTTTAGCATGGTAAATAATTTTGCCAGAACTAATATCATAATAACTTTACTTAATTCAGATGGCTGCAAATTAAAAAATCCCACATCTAACCAACGCTGTGCACCATAATACTCAATTCCAACTAATTTAACCGCTATAAGTAATCCAAGATTGAAAATATACATAAGTATATATAATTCACAAATAAAATGATAATCGATTACTGAGACAAATGCAACGATAAGTAGACCTGCAATTATGCCAAAAATCTGCTTAGCAAATATAGTTTCCCCTTCTCTTTGTACTAGACGAATTAGAAAGGCGCCTATGCTGGTCTGTAACAATACCAAGATTATTAGGGATATGTTATAGTTTTTAAAATTATATTGTTTGAAATTGAACATGAAATTCATCCTTATTTTTTTGGATTCTTTAAGTCTTTAATTGGTATGTTAGCGAATAAAGCTGGAACTGAACCATTATTACCTTCGGATTCTGTCTGGGTTATTTTAATATCAAGACCATCTAAATCAATTTCAATATATCTTGATATAACGGCAATAATGTCATTTTTTATTTGTTCCATAATTTCAGGAGAACACCCTGCCCTGTCAGAAACAAGTACTAGTTTCAACCTGTCTTTTGCTACATTACTAGACGTTTTTTTTCTAAAAAAATCTGCAAAGCTCATGAAACTATCTCCTCTCCGTTAATTCTTCTTTAGTAAGTTGGCTATCTTAGAAAACAATCCTTGTTTTGTATTTAAGTCTAAGAATGGAATCTCTTCTCCCATTATTCTATGACAGATGTTCATATAGGCTTGTCCCGCAAGTGTGTCAGAACCAACTAACGGTTCACCTTGATTAGTAGATACTACAATATTTTCATCGTCAGGTACAATACCAATTAATTCAATTGCTAATATTTCAACAACATCCTCACTTGACATCATATCACCACGTTTTACCATATCAGTTCTTAATCTGTTTACAATTAAGTGTGATTGTTTTATTTCGTTTGCTTCCAGTAATCCAATAATTCTGTCTGCATCACGTACAGCGGATACTTCCGGCGTAGTGACAACTAATGCTCTGTCTGCACCTGCAATTGCATTTTTAAAACCTTGCTCAATACCTGCCGGACAGTCCATTAATATGTAATCAAATTCTTCTTTTAATTCTTCGGATAATTTTTTCATCTGTTCAGGTGTAACAGCGGTTTTATCTCTGGTTTGTGCTGATGGTAATAAGTATAGATTAGGATATCTCTTATCTTTTATTAATGCTTGTTTTATTCTGCAATTACCTTCAATTACATCAACAAGATTATATACAATACGATTCTCAAGTCCCATAACTACATCCAGGTTTCTTAATCCTATATCCGTATCAACTAATACAACCTTTTTATCTAACTTAGCCAAACCTGTTCCGATATTTGCTGTTGATGTAGTTTTTCCAACCCCGCCTTTACCGGATGTGACAACAATAACTTCACCCATTATGCTCTTTCCTCCAACATTCCTTATTATTAATTATAAATTGATATCATTTAAAACATCTTTATTTAAAGATTCAATATAGATGTTGCCATCCTCTAAAAATGCAATTTTAGTTTCCTTTACTCCACCCTTTACCGGCTTGTCCGGTGATCTTGCTATAGTATCAGCAATGCGTATCTGCACAGGATTCATATCAAGTGCAACAACAAAGGAATTAGTGTTGCCGGCTGCACCGGCAAACACAGTCCCTTTCAAAGATCCAAGTACAATTATATTTCCTTTGGAGACAATTCTTGCTCCAGGGTTAACATCTCCAATTACTATAATACTAGTTTCCGCCTCTAGCACCTGGCCAGACCTTAAATTCCCTTTATAAAACTGCCCGGTAGTGTTAGATAATTCCATTAACTTTTCATCTAAAGTTTTTTTAAATATTTGTTCTTTTTCTGGATCGTTCTCAATAATACATACCACATGCAATTCAGTTTCTTCTGCAATTATATTAAGAATTTCCCGTTGTTGGTCATTATTTAATTTTCTACCTTCAAAACTGATTGCCATCTGTGCTTTTTCAAAAAATTTTGAGGATTCTCGAAATTTTACAGCAACTTTTTCTTTTAACTCTTCAAATTCCATATCAGCATCTAATACAACAACAATGCCATATTTATTACCTTTTATTATAACAGAATTATTCATACTAACCTCCAGGTTAATGAGATTATCAATTAATCTGAAATTGCATTTGTTGTTCCTTCCAATAAATCTGCAGGACTATCAGTTAAAACTTCTGCGTCTTCCAAATCAAAATAATAACTATAAATATCTTTTGTTAATTCAACTGCAGTACTTGAGCTATAGCCATTAGGAATTACAGTTGCAATTGAAATCTCTGGATTATTATACGGTGCATAGGATACAAAAAGGGCATGGTTTGGTTTGAACTTGCTTTCTTGAGCCGTACCAGTTTTCCCTGCAACAGTGATACCAATATCATGTAATGTATGATAGGAGGAACTGTTTTGTCCATTACCAACTTTATACATACCTTCATGCACAAGATTCCATGTAGTATCACTAATATTATCTAGAGTAACTACCTTCTGATCAGATTCCAGTAAAGTTTTATTTTCTTTGTCTGTAATTCTGTCTAGGATGGTTAAATCAAACAAAGTTCCACTATTTGCAACAGTTGTTACATATCTTGCTATCTGAACAGGTGTATAAGCATGAGAACCTTGACCAATTGCGGAACGAATGGAGTCTTCATCGGATATATGAGGGTCAGACTCTTCCAGTTCTATACCTGATTTTTCATTAAACCCAAAAAGTGATGCATATTCGGATAATTTTTGTAAACCTAATTGATCATTATTAACACCATTTTCATCTAATCCCAGACGCCAAGAGGCTTCGTAATAGAAGTAATTACATGATACCTCTAATGCTTTTGTAATGTCTACAGCCCCATGGCTGGTAGTTGACCAACATCTTGGTGCAAGAGCAATTCTATCGAAGACCAAATGATCATAAATAGTCTCAGTAGGTCCTACAGCACCTTCCTCTAAAATAGCAACAGAACTTACCATTTTAAATGTGGAACCTGGTGCCGTCTTTTGTTTTGTAGCACGATGATATAGAGGAGTTGTTAAATCACTATTTAACTGACTATAATACTGAGAATCAATTTTATTTGCCAGTTTATTGTTATCATAACTTGGATAGGAAACTAAAGCCCTAACCTCTCCTGTATTAACATCAGTTACTACAACAGATGCGCTGCATGGATCCAGCGCCAGCTGAGCTGGAGTAATCTCTAACTTTCTAATTTTATCTGTTATAAAAGTATAAGCAGAAATTATGCCTTTTTCCAGCTTCTCTTTATCTTCTTTATTGTATTTTATCACATTCTGATCATATAATAAAAGACAAATTTCAGTACCAGATAATTTATATGAATATATTAGATAATTATATAATTTTTTATCAAAATTGTCATCATTTTTTAACAAATTAAACACAGTTTCAATTAAAATATCATATATTTCTGCCGTACTGTAATACTGATCTCCAATATTTAGTTTGGTTAAATCCACCCAGTTACTGGCAATGGCATACTGTAAAAACTGACTCAGACTTATTTCATCATTCTTATACTGTATGAATTTTTCATCACTTGTATTAATACTAGAAGCTACCAATATATCATTGTCAATTAAGACATCAGAATAAATATAGGAAAGATATTCTTGCATCTCTTCTGATTGTGAACCAGCTAAGGCAGTGCTGTTTAAACCAAGAAGACCTTTTAAACTATTAGCCGTATCTTCCTGTTTTGATAAGAACTTATGATACACCTGTTTTTCTAAAGCCGTTGCATCATCTTCTTTAAATTCTTTTGTATCAATAATATTATTATTAATCAAAGCAAAATACACATCATAGATTGGTATTTTAATATCCGATGAGCTTTCTCCCCTTGTACCTGCACTACTGCTATTATTTATTTTAGAGAGTAAAATTCCAGCAAGATTTCTTTCGATTATCTGGTAAATAGCTTTTTGTAAAGCACTGTCTATTGTTAAGTATATATCACTTCCGGCAATAGGATCGTTTCTAGTTAATGTCTCAACATATTTGCCAGATGAACTTACTGAAATTTCTTCTAATCCTTTGGTTCCAGCAAGATATTCTTCATATTCTTTTTCAATCCCTGTTTTTCCAATGACATCGGAACTGTTATAGTAATCGGATTCCTTCTGCAATTCCTCTAACTCAGCTCCACTGATTAAACCTGTATATCCAAGTATATGGGCAAAATAAATACTTTCATTATAATAGCGATAAGTCTGTTGTTTTATTTCAACGCCAGGGAGACTGGTACTATTTTCCATAATAGCTGCAACCGTTTTATCATCTACATTAGAACAAATGATAACCTGATTATAAGCGGGCCAGTTAGTATATATAGCATATCGGAGAGTCATTATTTTCAGTGCTTCTTCTAATGTATATTTTTCATTAATGTTAAACATGGTAGAATATTTACCATTACCATACCGCATATATTGAAAAACTTCTTCTGCTGTTGCATTAATCTGGCTTTCATCCAGATCATTAACAGAACGAAGTCCATAAACATTCTTTTTAAATCGTAGTTCTGCATTACCAGTTTCATTAAAATATAATCCGCCATTCTCATCGATAGAAATGCCAAATTCATTTTCTATAGTATTTCCATGTTCTTCTAAGAGCTGGATTAATCGATGAAGCATTGCATTTCTGGCTTCATTTGTTGTTAGTTCTGAACTTTCTGAAAGAACAACTGCATAGGTTATCTCATTGGATGCAAGAAGTACCCCATTGGTATCATAAATATTTCCTCTTGTACTCTTAATTTCTCTGGTTCTTACATCTTTAACAGCTAAATCCTCCGAATAATTTTCACCATTTACTATCTGTAATGTAAAAATTCGATTTATAATTACACTAAATAACAAAATATATACAATTATAATAGGTACAAAGCGTGAGGTAAGCAGATGTTTAATTTTTTCTAAAAGTATGTCTAACAATTAATAAACCTCCTCTTCCTCTATATGAACCAAATGTTCATCAATAAGTATTAACAGTTTATACAAAAAAATGGATATAAATACAGTATATATAATTTCTGGTAATCCGATTCTTGTAAAGTAGAAGAATATATTTAATTTGCCTCTTAATAGAAATTCTAAGACATAGTATAAGAAAAAGTAAACAAACTCACTTACGCCAATTAATATAATAGGAACCGTCATATCATTTAAATCAAATATTTTATTACTATAGCCATTAAAATAACCAACAAACATGTAGATAAATGCATACATGCCAATTACATTTCCAAAACTAAAGTCAACTAAGAGTCCACAAAAGAATCCAACTAACAGGCCTTCTTTTTGACCATGCATAAAGGCAGAAGCTACAGTTACAATAAGAAGTAAATTGGGCACAACATTACCTAATGAAAACCACTGAAACACGGTAGTCTGCAGTAAGAAACATATGATAATTTCAATAGTTAGAATAATTAAACGTTTCAAATACTTTCCCTCTCTTACCTTTTATTCCAAATCCACCAATGCTTCTTTAACTTCTGTAATAATCAATACTTCCTCTAAACGTTCAAAATCCACAGCCGGTGTTAAATATGCGGTCTTTTCCAGATTGCCGGAAGTAACTTGAATATTACTTATATATCCAATTAAAATACCCTGTAAATATTTATCACTAATATGTGAAGTTACTACTTCGTAGCCATCGTAAATATCTGCTTTAATATCAATTAAATCAACACCGATTACACCATCTTCCATTAATTCAAGGTCCCCTCGAACAATACAGGTATCAGACGTTTTTAGAAACATACCACTAACACGGCTTGAGTCATCAATAATAGACCTGACTTTGGACCAGTTCTTACCTACTTCTTCAATAATTCCTACTAATCCATTACCAGCAATAACATTCATGTCTACTGCAATTCCATCATCGGCGCCTTTATCAATTGTAAATATATGATACCAGTTATTGGAATCCTTACTAATTACTCTGGCTGCTACTTTAGGATAATCTGCATACTTTTGGTCTAATTGATAGAGATCACGAAAACGATCTAATTCGTATTTATCTTGAAGTAGAATCTTATTTTCGTAAGATAAGGTATCAACTTCTTCTTTTAAACGTTCATTTTCTTCTAAGAGCTGACTCATACTTGCAAGCTTGTCAAACTGGTCGAATATTGATCGACCTACTGTATTTATTCCCTTTTGCATTGGAGATATAACATTTCCTACTGCTGTTTTTACAGGTGACATCTCTTCACTGTATCGATAAGAGACAAATATTAAAATGATACATAAAACAGACAAAGTAATAAATATGTGTTTTGGATTTAAGTTTATTTTAGTTCGTCTTCTCATAATTAGACTCAGGCCTTTCCAGGTCTTATTTTACAATGACCCGCTAAAATTGGTTTGCTTTAGTGTATATGCTAAGGTTGATAATTTTTTGTCTTCAATTATCTTTCCAAGACCTTTCACAACTGTATTGGTTGGATCTTCACATATGTTAATTTTTAAATCTGTTTCTTTTGCTATTAAGGTATCTAACCCAGGTAAAGCTGATGACCCTCCGGTAATATATATTCCTGAATCAATAATATCAGAAGATATTTCTGGTGGCGTTCTTTCTAGTATAATCTTTACTGCATCAATTATTGTATAAATATATTCCATAATGGAATCTAAAACCATGGAGGAACGAATATCAACTTCCGTTGGTAATCCTGTTACCACATTTCTTCCATATATTTTTATACTCTGTTCTTCCATAGGAAGAGCAGAAGCCAGTTTCATTTTAATTAACTCTGCTGTTTTTTCACCAATTATTAAATTATAATTCTTTTTAACAAAGCTTTTAATGGATTCATCAAAACGATTTCCTCCTACTGGTATTAATTTACTTATTACAATGCCGCCCAGTGACATAATGGATACTTCTGTTGTATCGGCTCCAATATCAACAACCATAACTCCTTTAGCATTTGTAACATCAAGACCAGCTCCAATTGCATCTGCAATTGGCTTTTCAACGATTTTAATACTTTTTGCTTTAGCGTGAGAGCTTGCTACCAAATCAAAAAATGCTCTTTTTTCAACTTCTGTAATATCAGAAGGAGTAGCCACAATAAATTCAGCGGAAGAAAATCTTCCAGCCTTATTATTAATTTTTTGCAACATAAAATTTAATAATTCCTGCATATTTGCCAAATCTGCAATCACTCCGTTTTTTACCGGATAAGTAACATTAATATTTGCCG
The DNA here is from genome assembly GCA_029256035.1 of Anaerocolumna sp. Taxonomy (GTDB): domain Bacteria; phylum Bacillota; class Clostridia; order Lachnospirales; family Lachnospiraceae; genus Anaerocolumna. Next base: position 18,286 of record JAQSYR010000020.1, read on the forward strand.
GGGCTTTTCCATACATTTCAAATGCCTCGTTACCTGCTGCTATTACTTTTTTTCTATCTACAATCGCAATAATATTCTTTTCATCTAAAATAACACCTTCGTGTTTGCGATATATTTTAATGGTACTGGTTCCAAAGTCTATGCCATATACTTTTCCTGCCATGCCAGTTGTCTCCTTCCAAAATGCTGACCTATAAATAGCCCTGCTCACCTAGGCTTACATATCTATTATCTCCAATAATAATATGATCCATAAGCTTAATTCCAATTAAATTTCCAACTTCTTTTAATCTCTTTGTTGTATTAATATCCTCTCTGCTAGGAGCAGGATCACCACTGGGGTGATTATGTAAGATTATAATATTAACGGCCTCGTATTTTAAAGCATGTAAAAATATTTCTCTTGGAGATAATAAAGAACTATTTACCGTACCAGAAGAAATCACCATATCTTTTAAAATCTTACTTTTGGAATCCAACATTAATAAGAGAATTTTCTCTTCCGTTAAATGACGCATATCCTGCATATAATAATTAGCAACCGCTTCTGGAGTAATAAACCTGACTGCCCCTTCATTGGTTGCTTTAGCCATACGTTTTGTTAATTCTGTAATACATAACATTTGTATTGCCTTTACTCTACCTATCCCCTTAATGGATTGTAGTTCCTTTAAATTCATATGGTTTAATCCGATTAATCCAGGATAGTTTTTTGAATAGTTTAAAATGCCATAAGCCACATCAATAGAACGTTCATTCTTTGTCCCACTACGAATAATAATAGCTAATAATTCAGCATCAGATAAAACACCTGGACCTAATTTCTCACATTTTTCATAGGGGCGTTCCGATAATGGTAATTCTTTTACAGTAATGTGATTTTTATTCATATTCCCTCCTAATTATTCTCTCTCCAAGAAAATCCTTAGGATTTTAATTTTACAGTCTACGATATAAAAATACAGCTAATATAACGCCTAAAATACTTGCAATGGTAATTTTTATACGCAATCCAAAATGAATCACCATAATGCCAAGATCTAATCTTACTGTTCCAGTTCCATCTGCACCACCTATGCCAAAATCTTGTCCATAGTTCAGCCAAGATAAAACGGAAACGTCTTTTGCTAAATAACCGATAAAGCCACCTAAAACAATTCCTGCTAATATTAATAGGAACAATGCCCATGAATTCTTACCGTTTACTCTAGCCATAATATTTCCTCCAATTGCGTAATTCTAGTGTTCATTCTAACACAATTTGCATTTATTGTACATAAAAAATACAATAAAATCCTTTTATACC
>JAQSYR010000021.1 GCA_029256035.1 Anaerocolumna sp.
AATCTGTTTTTACCAGATCATTCCCACCATATAATTTACCATCAGAAATTTCATCCAAATTAATATTTCTTTCCATTGTATTTTCCTCTCACTCATGAAATTCTTTGGTTTAGGTGCTATAGACGGTATCCAGTGAATTATGGCTTAAAATAAGCAATAGATAAATCACATAGATTAGCTCTGAGAATTTATTGTATGTTTTCATGTGGATTCACTAATAGACCCATAACACGTACAATGTAATTCTCAGAGCTTTCTATCATAAGACAAAAGTCTTATTTATATGATTCTATTATTTATACCTGTTGTTGATATTATAATTTATACCTGTTGTTGATTTTATAATTTATGCCTGTTGTTCCACTTCTATCTTTTTAATCTCTTTTGTTCTTATTTCTTTACAGATATCATTAATAAAAGTATCAAGGGTTTTCTGACCTTCGTCTCCAAGGAAACGACTTCTTACAGATACAAGGCCTTCCTCTTCTTCCTTTTGACCAACTACCAGCATATAAGGTACACGATCTAATCTTGTTGATATTTTTCTGAGATAGGAAGAATTCTTACCTGTTCTGGACACAACCAGGTTGGGAAGAGTCCTGCATATTCTTCAATTAACATGGCAAGTGTTCTTTCATAGCATCCAACAGAAGTTCTGTGAATGATATAAGGACGTTTCTTCTCGCCATCTTTGTCGATATAGTACATATCAAATTTCTCAGCGATAGAATTATCAAGCTGAACTGTAATAATTGTATCTTCTTTTCCATGAACATTCTTAAACTGAATATCCAATTTTGGTCCATAGAACGCTGCTTCGCCTTCTGCTTCTGTAAATTTAATATTCATATGCTGAAGGATCCTTCTCATGGTATCCTGATTCTTTTCCCATTCTTCAGCAGTTCCAATGTATTTTTCCTTATTGTTTGGATCCCATTTGGAAAAACGGAAGGTTACTTTCTCGTCAATTCCAAGAGTAGAGAGGGTATAATGAATTAAATCTACACATCCTCTAATCTCTTCTTCTACCTGCTCTGGTGTACAAATAATATGGGCTTCGGAGATGGTAAACTGTCTTACACGAATTAATCCATGCATTTCGCCGGAATCTTCATTTCTAAATAAAGTGGAAGTTTCACCATATCTGCAAGGTAAGTCTCTATAACTCTTCTGACTGTCTTTGTATACATAATACTGGAATGGACAAGTCATTGGACGAAGAGCAAATACTTCTTCATCTTTTTCTTCATCTCCAAGTACAAACATGCCTTCTCTATAGTGATCCCAGTGTCCGGAGATTTTATACAAGTCACTCTTAGCTAACAATGGAGTCTTAGTTAACATATAGCCGCGTTTTTCTTCTTCATCTTCAATCCATCTCTGAAGAGTCTGTATCATCTTAGCACCCTTTGGCATCATGAGAGGAAGCCCCTGACCAATAACATCAACGGTTGTGAATAATTCCATTTCACGTCCTAATTTATTGTGATCACGTTTCTTTACATCCTCAAGGTAAGCAAGATACTCCTCTAATTCTGCGTTCTTTGCAAATGCAGTACCATACACTCTGGTAAGCATCTTGTTCTTTTCACTGCCTCTCCAATAAGCACCCGAAGAAGAAATCAACTTAATTGCTTTTATACTCTTGGTACTCATTAAGTGAGGTCCAGCACATAGATCAACAAAATCGCCCTGTCTGTAGAAAGAGATAATGGAATCTTCCGGAAGATCTTCAATTAATTCCACTTTGTAAGGCTCTTCTCTATCTTTCATAAGCTGAATCGCTTCTTCTCTTGAAAGAGTGAATTTCTCAAGTTCAGCTCCTTCTTTTATGATTTTTTTCATTTCTTTTTCTAATTCATCAAGTGCTGCACGGTCAAATGGCTCTATATCAAAGTCATAATAAAATCCGGTGTCAATAGAAGGACCAATTGCCAGCTTTGCATTTGGGTATAATCTCTTAACAGCTTCTGCCAAAACATGGGAAGTAGTATGTCTATAAGCGGCTTTTCCTGCTTCTTCATTAAAGGTAAGAATATTTAATTCACAATCTTCTTCTACCAGGGTACGTAAATCCACAACCTTGCCGTTAATTTCCCCAGCACACGCTACTCTTGCAAGTCCTTCACTAATATCTTTTGCAATATCAATTACGGACATGCCATTACTATATTCTTTTACTGATCCATCTTTTAATGTAATCTTCATTCTAATCTCTCCTTCTAATTTTATCTCTCTTGTTTTTGGGGTTAAGATTCAGGATCAAATGTTCTAGAATCAGGCGCATCCTGCCTGGAGGGCTTTTTGTTTAATTGGAAAGTTCAGAGAACTTTCCTGATTTAACATAAAAAGCCCGTCTCTTTCGAACTACAAATCCTGCAATTCGAAAGGGACGAGCATAATCATCTCGCGGTTCCACCCTCATTGGTTTTATAAAAACCCTCTTCATTCAGATTATAACGTAATCAACGGACCGGATTGGGGTCACTCAGAGGTAGTTTTCAGATGCTTCTAAATGAGATACTTCCAGCGATTCATACCTCTCTCTGTAATCTTTCACATCTTACTCGTCTCATCAACGATTTATTTTATAAGTTAAAACTCATTATATCATTGTAATTTTTTTTGTCAAGTAGTTAAAAAATAGCTATTTATTTTTATAACGTCATTTCTTTTATATATTTCCTGCGATCCTATCTTTTATGACTGCCAAAAACTCCCTGACATAATAACTAAGTGTTAACAAGTCATCTGTGGGAGCTCCCAAACCCTGTACATTAAGGAGTCCTTGTTTTTTTGCTATCTGTATTCCCCGATATACATGAAAGCGACTGGTGACTATTACGGTATAACTGGATTCATTTTTCATATAAGTTTTGCTATAATTAATATTCTGATTTGTATTTGTTGATTTATCTTCCATTCTTATTCTGCTAGTATCTATGCCTCTGCTTTTTAGATAATTACTCATTGCTGCAGCTTCTGAGATATCCTCTCCACTGCCTTGCCCACCAGATACTATTACGATACTGCCAGGATTCTCCACCAGATAATCATATGCAGTGTCTAAACGATTTTTAAGAGCTCTGGATAATTTAGTTCCCCGAACCTGTGCACCTAATACAATTACATAATCAGCGCCAGGTGCAGGCTTTTGATTTCCCTGCTTTATAATTACAGAGACTGTAAATATGAATATGAGAATTCCAACAATAAATATATACAAAAACCCTGACTTTATAAATCTTGGTATTTCAATATTTCGTAAATGCAACACTCTTAAAAAAAGTGCCAGACCAAATCCGCCTAAACCCAATGCAATCCAAAACCATAAAAAAGCGGTACCCGCCCCTGCATATAAAATAATGGCAATGACATAAACCATACTCAGTATTCCTACTATCAAAAACAATCCTGCTAATATATTCATTTGCATCTCCAATCCATAGAAAACCTAATTGATTAATACTAAGTGTTCTATTCTTTACATTGGGAATATGCGGCCAATTTTCTTAATTTCATATTCTTCCCGTTGTTTGGCAATTGCATCTCTTTTCATTACCACTTCATAAACCTGAAGCACATTTAATGCAAAAACTTCTGTTGAATACTCTGCTACTTTCATTCTAGCATTATCCCCCAAGGATACTTTATGTTCCCCATAGAGTACAGCATCTAATGCCGTGGTAAGTTCATTTCTATTGGTAAATGCAAAACCATTCCATTCTTGTATCAGAATATCTTCCAGACATTTATCTTTTTTTGCAACAACTGGTAACCCGGCTGCCATTGCTTCAATATAGGTTAATCCTTGGGTTTCACTTTGAGATGCACTTACAAACACATCCCCTATCTGGTAGTATAATCCAATGTTATCCCATGGTTTTGGACCAGTAAATATAACCTTTTCCTGAATCTTATATTTCTCCACCATTTGTTTTAATACATCCATCTCTGGTCCGCTGCCTATAATTACAAACTTTACATTGGTCCTGGTTGAAGTATATTCCGGTATAACATCTATAATCTCTGCAATATTTTTTTCTCTTGAAACTCGGCCTAAATATAACAGAACTTTATCCTCTTCTTTAATACTATATTGTCTTTTTACATTCAGTACTTCTTCTTTAGAATATAGATCTGGGCTGAATTTTCTTAAATCAACGCCTGTTGGTACAACTGAGATTTCCTTATGTACACTATACTGTAAAAGAAGTTCTTTTACTTTTTCTGTAGGTACAATAACCTGTTCAACCGTGTTGCAGCATACTTTTGAGAACACCCTGGCAAATGCCTTTGCCCGGTTATCTAAACTCTTAAAATGTGTTAGATAGTGTGTATAATCTTCGTAAATTGTATGGTATGTATGAACCATAGGTAATTTTAGCTCTCTTGCCATAATACGTCCAAAAATTCCCAAAGAAAACTCTGTATGAGTATGAATCAAATCCAAATTAAGCTTTTTTATAAGTGAAGCAAGTTTCGGCTGATAAAACAGACCGACTCTTCTCTCGGTAATAAGTGCAAAAGGTATACTTGGGACACGAAAAACATTATGTTCATGTTCTGGTGCTCCCGGTGTGGTAGTAGTAAATACATATATTGTATGACCTAACTGTTCCAATTCATTTTTTAGCATATAAACTGAATTAGCAACGCCATTTATCTCCGGATAGTATGTCTCAGTAAACAAGCCGATATTCAATATAATCGCTCCTTTTCATGATATATTTCATGATATTTTTCATTATATTCCTAGTGTTTTGTAAAAAGTTTTGCAAAACTTTCAAGTCAGATACTCTCACACTAATGATATAGGACAAATTGTAAAATGTAAAGAAGATAATTTTGTGATTTATTTTCGGGTTTTGTTACACAGAACACCTGCCAGTCCTGAAGGCTGAATAGTAACATATTATTATAATATACAAAAGTGCCAACTACCATTCCTACTTGCAATGGTATCTGACACCTTTTTTATTGGTTATATTATGTTATTTATCTTTACCAATCAATACATCCTTTTCAACTATATGATGAACTAACCAGTCACTAAGAAAATCTAAAATTTGAACTAAGCCTTCTGTCTGATTTCTGTCTAGATTATCTAAGTCAAGAGAATCAATTTTCTCAATAAACTTTGCATGATCAATTACCTGGCTGAATCTTCTCTTATACTGAATTTGCTCCATGTAAGCTTCTTCATCCGCAAAGTGCTTGATTGTATACTCTTTTAATTCTTCAAGAATCTTAACAATGTGGTCAAACTTGTCTGGCAGAAAATCATTTTTTAATACATCATAGGCTGAGTTTGTAATGCGAAATAACTCCCTGTGCTCATCATCAATAATTTCAATTCCTGTTAAATATTCATCCTTCATTTCAAACATACTTATAACCTCACTCTTCATTTGTTTATATTCCGTCGGATATAATATCCGAAACGTTACGTAAGTTTAACTGCTACTCTATTCCTGATTTCTAACTTTTCCTTTTCCACAAGGCAATCCATTGCAATAATGTGAACTCCCTGTTGAGCAGCTTTTCGTAATATCTCACCAAATTCAGGATGTGTCTTATCATTAGGTTCAAAGTAAGAAACATCTTTCATCTGAACTACAAGTATAAGATAAGTTTCATAACCATCTTCTATAGCATGACATAACTCCCGAACATGCTTTACTCCTCTTTCGGTGGGGGCATCTGGAAAACGGACGACACCATCTTCTTCTAAAGTAACACCTTTTACTTCAATGAAGATTTTTTTGTTTTTAGTTTCAATATATAAATCCAATCTTGAATCTCTATAAACCTGTTCACGCTTAATTAGTCCAATATCCTGAAATAATCCGCCTGCTATAAGCCATTCATAAACCACATGATTGGGAGCTTGAGAATCTATATTTATTATTCGGCTGCCCTTTTCTACTCCTATCACCGAGAACCTGGTTTTTCTGGCAGGGTTCTCATTTTCCTGAACATAAACTTTGACTCCGGGTATTAATAATTCCTTACAACGGCCAGTGTTTTTTACATGACAGGTTTCTAATTTTCCTTCAATTATAACCTTTGCAATAAATCGATTAGGTCTTTCTACAAAGGTTCCTTCTTTCATGTTGTTATAAATCATATTTCATCCAATCTGAATAACTTTACCCAATCCTTTGAAGATTCTTACTTTTCATAGTAAGATAGTATCAATTGGTTCAAATTATGAGTAGTGTATCATGTTTCATTTTAATTGTCAATATGTGTATATCTCTAAAACTGCTGAATTATGCCATTTTACGTAAATTTTACTTTATTTTTACATATACTTCGCTTATAATGGCATTATATAATTTATTTATTTCACTCTGAGTTCTGTCTCAGGTGTATAATATGTGAGAATAATTGCATATACTGATAAGCGAAAGGAAGTATGCTATATGAAAAAATTTGGTAAATTTTTATTCGGTACCTTATCTCTGGCTACATTAGCTGCCGGAGTATACTACCTGTACAAAAATCTTATTAATAAGGACTCTTCTGATGAATTTGATGAATTTGAAGATGATTTTGAAGAGTTTGAAGCAGAAAATGAAAAACAGGAGGAGCCATATAAAAAAGACGGTAGAGAGTATGTATCCATCAATATTACTTCTGATACTGTAAAACAAGCTTCTGCTGAAGATGTGCTTCCAGAAGAAGAAACTTCCGTTATGGAAGAAGATACTGAATAAGTGCTTGTTGAAATTATTCAAAGGCTACCTTAATTATGCTAAGAATTTGAAATAACCGTCATCAAAATTTCTGATGAACGGTTATTTTTTATCCTAAGGATATATCTAAGAATGTCATAACCATAAATCCAAGCATAGTTCCAAGAGTAGCAGAATGACCATATAAATGAGAATCATTCTGTGATTCAGGGATTAGTTCTTCAACTACAACAAAGATCATGGCACCAGCAGCAAAGGACAGGGAATATGGAAGCAAAATACTTACTTTGCTTGCAAGAAGTGCCCCAAATACAGCCGCTATTGGCTCTACAATTCCAGATGCCTGGCCATAAAAAAAACTCTTAAGTCTCGAATGCCCATCTCTACGCAGTGGAATGGATACAGCAGCCCCTTCTGGAAAGTTTTGTAATGCAATACCAACCACTAAGATAACGGCTCCGGCTACCGATGCAGATTCCACCTTGCCTATAGAACCGAATACAATACCATAAGACAAGCCTTCCGGTATATTGTGAAGTGTTATTGCAACTACTAATAAAATACTTCTTCGAATCATAGCTCCTGAAGAGTTACCTATTCCGCCTCGTGGCTGGTCTTCCATATGATGAACATGAGGTAGAAGTTTATCTGCACCATAAAGAAATATTCCGCCTAATCCAAATCCCACAACAACAGGGAACCATGGCATTTTCATATCTTGAGACATTTCCAGGGAGGGTAAGAGCAGTGACCAGAAGGAAGCTGCTATCATTATGCCGGATGCAAAACCCAACATCAGGTTAAGGGTTTTGGGCCTGATTTCTTTAAAAAAGAAAACCATGGCAGAACCGGCAGCAGTAATACCCCAGGTAACCAATCCTCCTAAGAAAGCCATTAAAACAGGACTCATATCTTTACCTCCAGTTTCAAATTTTCTCTTTCGTATTATAATTTAGTTCAAGGATAATATATACTCATCTAATCGTCCAATTAATACATCGGAACCCCCTGTTAATTCATAGTAATTAACCAGGTTATTAATGGAATCTTCTTCTATTATCTGAACATTCTCACTAATAGTTATAGTATAGCTCTGATTGTCTAAGGTTTCAATCTTTATTACATAATTTGTGCTACCTGATAAATTTTCTCCATTTGATAGAGAAAATCCTCCCAATAAATCAAATAAATCTTTCTTTTTTGACAAACTGTCCGTAATCCCATAAACTTTTTCTTTGGTTTCGATTGTAATCTGGGAAATCTGATTATATGCAGGTAATAAATCAGTAAACACTACGGAATCCTGTGTCATCTGGCTTCCTGCAGCAAACATATCCACAGATTCATTGGTAACAGAATCAACTCTTTCCTCTTCCCCTAAGGTTTCATTCTCTGCTAATCCTGTGCCAAACATAACATTCGCACTGTTATCAGGTATCTCTTCCCCACTTGAAATATCAAAGTTAGCTTCATTATCTAGAGAGGTATCCGAACTTTTTGCTGAAAATCCATTGACGTCATAATTTTCTTCCTCAGATGGCATAGCTTTTAAGGAATTGTTTTCTGTCATCTCTGATTGCTCTGCCTTTTTTGCACTTTGTTCATTTCCTATGTCATTTTTTATAATTCCATTCTGTGCTACGGTTATGCCTGCTATAATTACAATAACAGCTGCTGCCGCCTGAGCCACCTTAAAGATTGGGTACTTACGAGGCTTCTTATTATCTTCTATTATCTTAGGAGCTTCCCCGTCTTCAATGGCTTTTTGCGTCCTTTGAATAAGTTCCTCTGTTACTTTTATATTATCATAATCAAAAGAAGTATTAAGGTGGTCCTTTAAATGTTCCATATCAAATTCTTCAAATAGTTCTTTTTTATTCTTTGAATCCATCCTAAATCCTCCCTTCTAAACTTACCTTTAGCCTTTCCTTTGCCCGTGATAAGCGGCTTTTGGCAGTTCCCTCTGCAATACGCAAAGATTTTGCTGCCTCACTGATTGTCATATCCTGAAAATAAACACACAATATTATGTCCTTATATTTGTCTGGCAATTTCATTACCGTCTGGCGAATCATCTGACTCTCTTCCTGCTTCTCCACTGCTGAAAAATGGTCTTCGCTAGGTAGGGTATTCTCCTGATACTCCATCATTGGTATTACTTTTTGATTCCATGCACTTTTCAAATAATCCTTACAGGTATTTATGGTAATTCTGATAATCCATGTTTTTATGCTGCTGTCGCCTTGAAAAGTATGGAGTTTATTGTTTACTTTTATGAAAACATCCTGGAAAATATCTTCTGCCGTATGTTTGTCTTTTACATACATATAAGCAGTGCGAAGTACATCATTCCCGTATTCTCTCATCAGAGTCTCAATGTGGTAAACAGGCTGTTTCTCCTCATACATTGATTGCTTCCCCCTATACGCTTATTACACGGCTTATTTAAACTCCCTTTCCCTAATTAGCCGTGTTTTTAGTTTAACGTCACAGTATAAGAATTCTTAGCCTCTTATACATTAGACGATACAAATTTAAAAAAGTTCCTTTTTTCGATTTTTTAATTCGTTTCTGCTTTGTTTCCAGAATTGATTTACTATTCGTATGTTAGATTAATCCAAATTCCTTTAATCCATAATAAATACCATCTTCATGAATAGATTTTGTTTGATATTTTGCCATTTCCAGAACTTCTGGATAACTGTTCCCCATAGCAATTCCATATTGTACATATTCAAGCATTTCCAAATCATTTGTACTGTCACCGAATGCATAGGTATTTTGTTTTCCAATGTGTAAATAGTCCGTTAATCTCTGAATTCCTGTTGCCTTGTTGTATCCCTGTGGCACTAATTCCATAAAATTTGTTGCCTGGTGGGAGATTATACTAAATATTTTTTTAAGTTCTGGTGCTAATTTAGACATTACCTCTTCATCAGGAAAACGAGCTGTAATCTTATTCAGAATCATATCATTATAGTTGATTAACTTTATTTTTTCTTTTGGCATTATTTTTTGAATAAATTCTGCACTACCATAGGAATCATTTGCTATTGTACCATTGTAATATATATATTCCGGCCCTTCCACAATGTATTTAACATCATACTCATCAAGTAAAGGTAATACTTTTTTTGCAAAAGTACCATCTTGTACTTTATTGTGTATTATTTCTTCTTTATATTCTACATAAGTTCCGGCACCGGCTACTATTCCATAAAATCCCATATTTACAAGGTTGTCTGGAATCATGGCTCTGGTTCTGCCAGTGCAAATAACTGGTATATGGCCATTTTTAATCAATTGCAGTATTGCTTCTCTGGTTGAATTTGGGACACCGGTTTTATGATCATATAAAGTTCCGTCTATATCAAAAAATATAATTTTATTCTCCATGTAACGCCTCTTTCTGTTGTTGGTTATCTTCCCTCTGTGTCATATTATAAAGATCGGCATAGATTCCTTTTTTCTGTATCAATTCTCCATGAGTGCCTCTCTCTGCAATTCCGTCTTCAGTTAACACAATGATATTCTTTGCATTACGTATTGTAGTTAATCGGTGGGCAATTACAAATGTTGTTCTATTTTTCGCCAGTTTCTCAAGAGACTCCTGAACAACTCTTTCACTTTCGTTATCTAAAGCTGAAGTAGCCTCATCAAAGATTAATATAGGAGGATTTTTCAAAAATACCCTGGCAATACTAAGACGCTGCTTCTGTCCTCCGGATAATTTTACTCCTCTTTGTCCGATGTATGTATCATATCCATTGGGCAGACTTAGAATAAATTCATGGGCATTGGCGTTTTTGGCTGCTTCCATAACTTCATCTTCCGTTGCATCCAGTTTGCCATAGCGGATATTCTCCATTACAGTACCTGCAAATAAGTAAACATCCTGCTGAACAATCCCTATGTTGTTACGAAGAGACCTCAATGTAATTTCACGAATATCAATACCATCTAAGGTAATGCTTCCGTCTGAAACTTCATAAAATCTTGGTATCAGACTGCACATAGTGGTTTTTCCTACGCCGGAGGAGCCAACTAAAGCAATATAATCTCCTGCATCCACCTTTAAGTTAATATTACGAAATACCTCGTTAGTGGTATCATTATATTTAAATGCTACCTGATGAAATGCAATATCTCCCTTTACATTTTGTAAGGTAATAGCACCCTTCTTGTCTGTAATATCCGGTTTTACACTTAATATTTCATTAAATCGGTCAAAACCTGTCATACCATTTTGAAACTGTTCTGTGAAATTAATTAGTTTACGTACCGGTTCAATAATATTATTAATATATAACAGAAAGGTTAATAAGTCACTTATGACTATCACTTTATTTATCATTAGTAAGGCACCACCCACTACAACTGCCACGTTAATCAGGTTAGTGAAAAGTCCTAACCCAGAATGAAAACTGGCCATTTGCCAATACGCATTACGTTTACTATCAACAAATCGCTGGTTACCTTCGTGAAACTTATCCATTTCCTTTTGTTCATTGGCAAAAGATTTTACAACACGGATACCAGATAAATTATCTTCAATCTGAGCATTAATCTCACCAATGCGTTCTCTGTTTTTCCGAAATGCCTTTTTCATTTTATCTC
>JAQSYR010000234.1 GCA_029256035.1 Anaerocolumna sp.
AGAGAACGTTAGGTACTGTAAAAATTGTTTTACTTTAACAGATCATGATTTATGCCCTATCTGTGCCAGTGAAAAGAGAGACCAGCATGTTATCATGGTCGTAGAAAACCCAAGAGATTTAGCAGCTTATGAAAAGACAGGAAAGTATGAAGGTGTTTATCATGTGCTACATGGAGCAATCTCTCCGATGCTTGGAATTGGTCCAGATGATATAAAGTTAAAAGAATTAATTAAACGTCTTCAAGGGGATATAACGGAAGTTATTATAGCTACCAATTCCAGCCTGGAAGGAGAAACTACTGCCATGTATATTAGCAAACTAATTAAACCAATAGGAGTCAAGGTGAGCCGAATTGCCAGTGGAGTACCAGTTGGTGGAGATTTGGAATATATAGATGAAGTAACGTTACTAAGGGCACTAGAAGGACGTGTAATGTTGTAGGGAAATTTTATTTTTGTTAATACAGATGACAATTCGTGGCAATAGAATACGTGATAAAGTTGAAATCACATTTCCAAATTAAGCGCATACTATAGGAATGACTAAAAAAACGAGGCGAGATATGATTGAGTTTCTGTCTCAATATAACTTGATGTTTTTGGGAATAATATCAAGTCTGATTGCTGGGTTAGCGACGGGAGCAGGTTCTTTACCAATATTTTTCACAACCAATATTTCTAAGAAAACACTAGATTTGTTGTTGGGATTGGCTGCGGGTGTTATGTTAGCCGCAACATCCTTTAGTTTGATTATTCCAGCCATTGAAAAAGGTGGAGGAGGCGTTAAAGGCTCAGCAATCACTATGTTAGGGATATTATGTGGTGGTTTCTTTATAGATTTTGTTGATAAGCAATTTCCTGATACCAACCTGTTAATTAATGCAATTGGAGATCAACAACCCGACGAAAATGGATCTTCTAACATAATATCAAGTATGATATATAATTCCAAACTCAGAAAAGTATGGTTGTTTATTTTGGCTATTACAATTCATAATTTCCCAGAGGGAATGGCAGTAGGTGTAGGATTTGGGGATGGAGATATTATTAATGGCTTAAGTATAGCCATAGGAATTGGACTACAGAATATACCGGAGGGGTTGGCAGTTGCATTACCCTTAGTAAGAGAGAACTTTTCAAAAAAGAAAGCATTTCTAGTGGTTCTATGCACTGGTTTAGTGGAACCAGTGGGAGGACTTTTAGGCGTAGGACTTGTGCAGATCTCTAAACCAATATTACCATTTGCCTTAGCATTTGCAGCAGGGTCTATGCTATTTGTAATAAGTCACGAAATAATACCAGAAACACAAAATCATGATGGCCATTCCAAACTTGCAACCCACGCTTTATTAATAGGCTTTGTTATAATGATGTTTTTAGATAATACATTAGGTTAAAACTATAATTTGATGATGTTGGGGTCAAAAGTCATTTAAAACATAAAGTTGCGAATAACTGCGTATATATATTCAGATGGCGCAGACCGTCCGAAGGGAAAGGCAAGACCAGATGAATATATATACGTGGTTATTCACTTTTATATATAAATCATTGAGTAAGAAACAATGGCCATTTTATGAATTGATATTCTATGTTAACAAGGGAGGAGTTCCTTGATTACTATATAGATATCATAAAACTAAAATGTGTTTCCTTTGTGATTGATATTTGATAATTTTGTGAACGTTCCATTTCCAGATTGGTGGGAAAAAAGTAAAACTATGAAATCAAGAAGAATATGTAAATAAATATGTTGACAAAACTAATATAATTAGTTATTATACTAATATAATTAGTGATGGAGGTATTCTTATGAGAATTATAAAAAGTGGAAATGTTTATCAGCTGACTTTTATGCCACGATCTTTTCCTGTAAATGTATACATTATTGAAGAGAAAGACAGCCTGACCTTAATTGATTCAGGACTGCCATACAGTTATAAAGGAATTATAAAAGCCGCGAAAGAAATTGGGAAGCCTATTGAAAGGATATTGCTTACACATGCTCATGACGACCATATTGGTGCTCTAAAAAAATTAAAGGAAGTAATACCTGGTATAAAACTCTATATTTCAGAAAGAGAGAATCGGCTGTTACATGGAGATGTGTCCCTGGATGCAGGTGAGGCAAACTTGCCAATCAGGGGAGGTGTTCCAAAGACTTTAATTGTTCCAGCGGATATATTACTAAAAGATGGGGACCAAATAGGTTCTCTTCTTGCAATGGCTGCACCTGGTCATACACCTGGATTAATGGCATTTTTAGATACCCGGGATAATGCGCTTATTGTTGGTGATGCATTACAGGTAAGAGGGGGAGTGGCAGTTGCTGGAGACATAAGAATTCTGTTTCCATTTCCGGGATTGGCTACCTGGAATAAACAGTTATCCATTGAAAGTGCCCGTAAATTACTTAGTTACAAGCCTTCCTTGTTGGCATGTGGACATGGTAGAATGATAAAAGAACCAGAATATGCTATAAAGAAAGCTATTTTAAATGCAAAGAAGAAATTGGATAAAAGAAAGGACGGCTAATACTATGTCCCCCAGAGTTAATCTTGATAAAGAAGCCATATTAAAAATTGCAGCAGATATTGCAGACAGAGATGGTCTAGAAGCAGTAACCATTGCAACCCTGGCTAAAAAGTTGAATATTAAATCCCCCTCCTTATATAACCATTTTGATGGAATGAATGATTTGAGAGTGCATATGGCAATCTACGGGATGAATGAATTATATAATTCTCTTATTAATGCTACCATTGGAGTTGCAGGAGAAGAAGCAATCCACTGTTTTGCCGAGGCATATATTACATTTGCAAGAAGTCACCACGGTCTTTATGATGCCATAACTCAGATTTCTCTGGAGAAGGATGAAAGGCTGCAAGTTGCGGGAGATAAGACGGTGGAGTTAGTTTCACGTGTTCTTGGCACTTATAAAATTAATAAAGAAGAAGAAATCCATATAGTAAGGGGTCTTAGAAGTATGCTACACGGCTTTGCTTCTATCGAAAAAAATGGCGGATTTGGCCTGCCTGTAGATACTGATGAAAGTCTGCGTAATATGGTTGATATCTATTTGCTGGGAATACAGAAATATAGAAATACTGAAATATGAAATACTAAAATATGAAACACTGAAATAAAAACACTAAAATATGAAACACTAAATATGAAATACTGAAAGTTTAATAAATAAACTAGGAGGAACTTATGAATTTTGAGAAGTTAACCGACCGGATTTATTATTTGCCGGCAACCCAAGAAACGGACCGTCCCATTCTTGGGTTTATAAAAGGAACCAAGTATTCCCTTATGGTGGATGCCGGGAACTCTCCAGCTCACGTTGATTTATATAATCAGGCATTAAAAAAGTTGGGGTTCTCCGTGCCTGATTATGTAGCAATTACTCACTGGCATTGGGATCACACCTTTGGGATGTGTGCAGTAGATGGGAAAGTCATTGCTCACCAATTAACAAATAAACAACTTGGCATTATGTCATCCTGGCAATGGACGAAAGAAGCAATGGATAAGCGGTTAGAAACTGGAGAAGAAATTGCATTCTGCGATAACTGTATTCGTCTTGAATACCCAGATCTTAGTCTGATAAAAGTACAGACTGCGGATATAACATTTCAGAAGTCCATTACAATTGACCTTGGTGAAATTCATTGTGAATTAATTCATATTGGTGGTCCACATACAAATGATTCCGTTGCAGTTTATATTCCTGAAGAAAAAGTGTTATTTATAGGGGATGCAGAAGCACCGGATCATTACTATAATGGAATGAAATGGTAATACTTTGTCTTTAAAATCTCATAAATTTTTACTATTAGTAAGAGCAAAACATTGAGTAATTTCCATTTTTATGTTACTATTACTATGGTACGAATTTTCTAATTAACAAGGTATAGGATGTATTAGGAGGGTGTTATGGGAAATAAAGCAGAGTTAATTATGGAACAGGTTCAAGAAGTATGTGGTGAAGATTTCTATCTTTCTATTAGTGAAAAATTAGGTGTAATCGAAGAAAAAGCCAAACCTGCTACCCAAGGAAAGTACATAAAGAATGTTTTGAAGGAACTTATTGAAACTCAGGGGGAAGAAGTTTCAAATAAAGTTATGCGACCTTGTGGATATTATTGTATCGCA
>JAQSYR010000235.1 GCA_029256035.1 Anaerocolumna sp.
ATCCACCGACTTTTTCATTCCTGCTACCACAACTCCACCAATTATCAGTAAGGCACCCGCAATCCCCATTAATGTAATTTTTTCATGCAATATAACCCCAGCTGCTACCATGGTTATAAACGGAGCAAGATAGATATAATTATTGGTTGTTATAATACCTAATTTCTTTGATGCAATGTTCCATGCCACGTAGCAGATGCCACTACCGAATACCCCTAAGAAGATTAAACTAAAAACAAAAGCAGGGTCAATTAACTCATTATAAGGAAATGGCTTCCCTTCTATAAAAAGAATTGGAAGGGTAGTTATAATGGAATAGAATAAAACTTTTCGTGTTAAATAGATAGGATCATATTTACTTACATTATTTTTTAAAATTATGGAATAGATAGCCCAGCTTAGTGCTGCTCCAAAGGTTAAAATATCTCCCAGAGGATTTAGGTTTAACACAACTGTTCCATTAAATACTACAAGTGCAACTCCAGCAAATGCAATAATGGAGCCAAAAAGCATTTTATCATTTAGTTTCTCATCTCTTGTGAAAAAATGAGCTAATATTGCTGTAAGTATTGGAGCTGCTGATAGAATTATACTTACGTTGGACGCAAAGGTTAAGGTAAGTGCTTTATTTTCAAATAAGAAATAGATGGTAGTTCCTGAAACAGCCAGTAAAAGAAACGTAATTTCTTCTCTTAAAGTTGTCTTTACGTGTTTATGATTTAATATTATAAGTGTAATGTACGCAATGAAAAAGCGCATAATCATAACCTGAAGGGGAGTAAAATGCTCCAGTAACAGTTTACTTGAAATAAAAGTAGTTCCCCAGACTATAATAGTAAATGCTGCTAGTAAATGCCCTATTATTTTACCAGTTTTATTATTCATTCTTATATTTCCCCTTAATTTATTTTTCTGCAAAAACTTATTCCGTTGCTACAAGGTTACGCAACCATTTTTTCTTGCGGTAACGAATATAACCTAAAATAAACTTATAAACTTCTTCGGTTAGTACCATTGCATATACCCAGTAAATAGGAAGATGTAATACCATCCCACCTATATACGCCATTGGAATACCAATAAACCAAACACCGGATACATCAAGGAATAAGCAGGCCTTAGTATCTCCACCACTTCTTAAGATTCCTACTATATTAATAAAGTTAAACATTTTAAATGGTAGATATAAAATGAATACAATAAAGCAAAAATTAATAAATTGCTCCACTTCTCCCGATACACTAAATAGGCGAATGATTGGCTGACGAATGAAAAAAGCTAAGATACCGGCGGCAAAGGATAATAAAACCTGTATGGTAATCAGGTTCTTTGCATGTTCGTCTGCATCTTCTAAGTGTCCGGCTCCCATTTCATTTCCTAAAATAACAGCAGAACCATTACTAATACTCATAAAAATTACAATAAATATTTGTTCTACTGTTTGGGTAACTGTAATTGCAGCTACTGCACCATCCCCCATTCGTCCATATACAAGGGAATACATAGTAACCCCTAATCCCCACATAAACTCATTGGCAATTACAGGTAATGCAGTAGAAAAGAATTTATTAATAAAACTCTTATCAAAGGCGAGTAACTCTCTAAATTTGGCAGCAGCAGGTCCCTTTTCCCAATAGACAACAAACAACAGTGCACCACATTCTACAATTCTTGCAATTACTGTAGCGATGGCAGCACCTGCTACTCCTAATACTGGGAACCCTAGTTTACCAAAAATAAGAATATAATTCAGAATAATATTAACAAAGATTGCTATGGTACTAATTATAACAGGCGCTTTTACTTCGTTAATTCCTCTTAAAAGGGAAATATATGCATTGGTAATTGCGGTAAAAGGATAACTGATTGCTATAATAGCAAGATAGATAGCTCCAATGCGAATTGTCTCACTACTAGTAGTAAAAATTCTCATGATTAATTCTGGCCGTATCATAGCAGGTATTAAAAACAATAAGGAGCCACCTAATACTAAAATCAAAGAAATCCCTAGTACTTTTCTAATGTTTGCTATTTCTCTTTTACCCCAATATTGTGCGGTTAGAATCCCAGAACCACTAACGATTCCAAAGATAAGAAGGGTAAATACAAAAAAAACTTTATTGGCTAAACCAACGGCTGCTATGGTTGTTTCACCAAGTTTACCTATCATCAAGGTGTCTGCAAAATTCAAAGCTGTATTTAAAAACCCTTGCATTGCAATGGGAACTGTAATTCTTATGGTTTTATTTACAAAAGCCTTGTCTTTTGCAATTATATGTAATCTTTTTATTAAGCTCATTATGCTCTCCTGCCTCTATAAAAATCTTAAGGTTATATTTTTTATCCTTGTGACCCATAACCAATTCCATAAATAAGATTCTGGCTTGCAGACTCAGGTTCTGCAATTAAAGAACGATATCCTTCAATATTCGTTTTCTTTAAATATTCAAGTAATCCTCTTCTTTGACCTACCATCTTAAGAAGACCTCTTCTTGAGTGATGATCTTTTTTATTGTTTTTTAAATGCTCAGTTAATTCAGTAATTCTTTCAGTTAATAGAGCAATTTGTACTTCTGGTGATCCAGTATCTTCTGGTGTTCTTCCAAAAGCAGTAATGATTTGTTGTTTCTTCTCTTTGCTAATCATGGATATTTCCTCCTTAAAATTTAATCGCCGAATACTAAGAATTAGGTCGGAGTGTCCTATTTCTGAGTATAGGCTGTGTTAATTACGTTCTACATAATAACATAGTTCACTCAAAATGTAAACCTTATTCATGAAATTAATTATTAATTGTTAATTATTTTCCTGTTATATTCTGGTTGTTTATCTATATTTAAAAATTCGAGGCAATGGTTGGTGTACAAAGAACTTTTTCTTTTTTACACCATATATTGTATCATCTAAATTTATTTTTATCTATGGAGGCTTTACATGAATCGTACTAACTATGATTTTGCATTGGTTGGCGGCGATATGCGTCAGGTTTATATGGTAAATGATTTAATAAATAGAAATTATTCTGTTATTGTTTATGAGCTTTATGATTCTCTTCTAAACACATCATGTGCCAGGGCTAAAACCTTAGCAGAAGCCATAAACAAGAGCCTCACTATTATTACACCAATACCGGTAACGAAAGATGGCAGTAATATCAATACCAAGTTTACAGATAGAAACATATCTATAGATGAATTATGCAACCTTTTAACCCCTTCTAAAAAATTATTCGGAGGTTGCCTTACTACGAAAATGAAAAACCATTGTGAGGAAAAAGGCATTTTTTATGACGATTTAATGGAAAATGAAGAAATTACTCTATTTAATACCATTGCAACTGCAGAAGGTACCATTGTGGAAGCTATTATTAACAGCACCACCAATCTTCATGGCAGTCGTTGTTTAATCATAGGATATGGGAAATGTGCAAATACCTTGGCATATAAATTAAAAAATATGTGTGGTTCTATTGATATTGCAGCCAGGTCTAGCTTGGCACTAGCTCAAGCTGGTGCGGCTTCTTATGGTACCGTAAACTTGTCACAGTTAGAACAGGTGATAGATCACTATGATTATATTTTTAATACAGTACCTGCCATGATCCTTACGAAAAGCTTACTTTCAAAGACCAAAGAAAATGTTACCATAATTGACATCGCCTCAAACCCAGGAGGCGTAGACTATTCCTACGCAAAAGAAATTAACAGGAATGCCAAGTTATGTCTTGGTTTACCTGGCAAATATGCCCCTCAGTCATCCGCAGTCTTTTTAAATAATTATATCTTATTAAAATTAGGAAAGTAGTGATTATATGGAATTAACGAATAAAAATATTGGAATCGCTCTAACCGGTTCCTTTTGTACCTTTGATAATGTATTTCAAGAAGTAGAACACTTATTAGAGAAAAAAGCAAATATATTTTCCGTTTTTTCTTTTAATTCTCAGAAAATAAATAGTCGCTTTGGCAATGCCTCCGATTTCATTA
>JAQSYR010000022.1 GCA_029256035.1 Anaerocolumna sp.
TTTTTTAGTGCATTTATGCTATAAATATAGAATTAATTATAATAATAATCATGATTGTAAACGGATTATTTTGATGGTATAATTATCCTATATTTAGACAAAGTTTGACGATTTTCAACATTAAGCGTATAAAGGGGTATAGGATGGAATCATTCATGGTGGAATTCTTTGAAGAAACTCCAGTTGCCTTCTCATTTCATGAAATTATTATGAATCAAGAAGGTAAACCGGTAGACTATAATACGGTAAAAGTTAATCATGCCTTTGAGAATCTAATTGGTTGCAAAGGATCAGAATTAATAAATCAAAGCCTTTATAAAGTGTTGCCTGATATTTTATATGACAGGAATGAAATTGATGGATTTCTTCATATGATACAAGAGGCCATATTAAGTGGTAATAAAATGGATACAGTAGCTTATATGAATTCCTTACATAAATATATTAGCATTAGCATTTTTCTTATTGGTAAGGCTCATTTTGCTTGTATGTATCATGATTTAACCAGTGAGGAATCCGAACGTATTAATGAAATAGAAGCTGTACAGGAAAAAGCCAATCCGTACAAGAAAGCGATAAAGGTAGAGAGCAAGCTGTTAGAGATGATTCTGGATAATGCGCCTATTGGTATCTGGATGACCAATGAAAAGTCCGAAACCATATTTACAAATCGGTTTTTTAACGAGAATTTCAATTTATCCCTAGAAGATTATGCTGGGTGTGTAATGACCAACCTAGATACACTAAATAAAGAAGGTACCCAGTATTATGAAGAAATTGTTACCTTTCATGATAACAAGAAACATTTTATAGAAACCATTAAAACCAAAGTGCGGGATCAAAATGGTATCGTTCAGGGAGTATTAGGACTTGGTGTGGATATTACTGAGAAAAAAGAATCGGAGAGAGCGTTGAATGAAAGTGAATCCAAATTCAGAGCCATAAGTGAATCTGCTTTGGATGCCGTTATCATGATGGATGGTGAAGGCAAAGTAGCTTATTGGAGTCCCTCAGCTGAACGAATTTTTGGGTATACCAAGGAAGAAATATTAGGAGAAAACTTACATAATAAAATTATGCCGGAAAGATATCAGCAGCAATTTATCAGTGGATTTACTGAATTTAAAGATACGGGCAAGGGGCCTTCCATTGGAACTCTGATAGAATTAATGGCAATACACAAATGTGGCAGAGAATTCCCAATTGAAATGGCTTTATCTTCTGTCTATTTACAGCAGCAATATATGGCTACGGCAATGATAAGGGACATTACTATTAGAAAAGAAGCTGAGAAAATTATTAGGGATAGGCAGGAACAGATAGATTATTTATATAACCATGACTACCTAACAGGTTTATTTAACCGTATGTATGTGGAGAAGGTTACAAAAGAAATAGACAATAATTGTAGTAATTTACCATACACTTATATGATATTAGACATTAACGGACTTAAACTTACCAATGATGCATTTGGTCATGAAATGGGAGATCGATTAATAATTAAGGTGGCATATATCTTAAAGGAATTATTTAGAAATCATGGACTGATCGGACGATTTAGTGGTGATGAATTTGTAGCAATTTTTCCTAATACGGATACTGTCATGGCAGATCAGATAAAAGCAGAGATCCTTCAGGCAATTTCAAATACAAAGATGGATTCGGTCATTTTATCCGTTGCAATTGGATATGCTACAAAAACCAGTAACGAACAAGAAATTTCAGAGATATTAAAAGAAGCTAGTTATATGATGCATAAGGATAAGCTAAAACATGGTAAGACTATGAGAAGCCAGACACTTGAAACAGTTTTGCGTAATATTAACAATCATTATAGCAATGAGCAAGTTCATACAGAACGTGTTTCACAATACTGTGAATTGATTGCCCGGGCAATGGGTTTTAGAGAAAATGAAGTGTTTGAAATTAAACTTGCCGGAAGTTTACATGATGTTGGTAAAATTATGGTCCCTGCAGAATTGCTAAATAAGGTTGAAAAATTAACTGAGAAAGAGAAACAAATAATTAATCGACACCCAGAAACAGGTTATCAGATTTTAAAAGGAGTAGATGAATATGCTCATCTTGCAGAAATAGTTTTATATCATCATGAACGATGGGATGGCAAGGGGTATCCTAGTGGTTTAAGGGAATCTGCTATTCCCATTCAGTCAAGGATTATTACAGTAGCAGACGCTTTCGAAGCAATGACTGCAAAGAGAAGCTATCAAAAATCAAAAACCAAAGAGGAGGCTATGGCTGAACTAAGAAAATGTGCAGGTACTCAGTTTGATACAGATATTGTTGATATATTTATTTCCAAGGTACTATTATAAATAGACCGGTTAATGCCGGTACATAGTTTGGAGGGAACGTATGTTAAGGGTTGGAGATGAGTTTTATAAGAACATGCTGGAGAATATTTATGACGGGGTATATTTCGTTGATAATGAAAGAAAGATTACTTTTTGGAATAAAGGAGCAGAAAGAATTACTGGTTTTACAGCTGCTGAAGTAATTGACCATTTTTGCTTTGATAATATTCTAAATCATATTAATGAGGATGGGGTACAACTTTGTCAGCACTTATGTCCTCTAGAGAATACAATCAAGACTGGTAATAAAGGAGAGATTTCTGTTTTCCTTCATCACAAGAACGGTTACAGGGTACCTATTACTGTAAAAGCGGTACCTATTTATCAAGGGGAAAAAATTATTGGTGCAGTAGAAATATTTACAGATGATTCAAATAAACAGGTCTTATTGGACAATATGAATGAATTAAAAATTATTGCAATGATTGATCAGCTTACCGAATTACCGAACCGAAGATATGTTGAAACAAAATTAATTTCAAAATTAAATGAATATGCAAATTTAGGAATTCCATTTGGCATTGCATTTATGGACATTGATCATTTTAAAAAGTTTAATGATACATATGGACATGACGTAGGTGATGAAATCCTTAAAATGGTATCCAACACTTTTAAAAACAATATAAGAAGCTCAGATTTTATTGGACGTTGGGGTGGAGAAGAGTTTGTCGCCATTATGACAAATGTGAATCAGGAAAAATTATTTCACTTATCTCAAAAATTGAGAGCCTTAATTGAAAAATCTGTAATGCGAAAGGGAACAGAAGAATTAAGAGTGACAATCTCCATTGGTTCTACCATATGTCAGGAGAATGACTCCATGAACACTATATTAAAACGTGCAGATGAACTTCTTTATAAAAGTAAAGGAAACGGGAGAAATATGGTTTCCGTTGAATAATTAAAAGTATTTAAATCTAAAATCATCTAAAAATTTAAGTAGGATTAGGTACCGTCGATTAGGGCGAAGGAGGAGTATTTTATTTTTGAGCATTATGAACATGTTTTTTTAAATGTATTATTTTTAGCTAATAAAAGGTCAAAAGTAGCAAATTCCGAGGATAAAAATGGTTCTGTTTTAGACTCTCATGATATGATACAAAAGAATCAATTTATAAAAGTCAGCAGAGAAATTTTTGACTATTGTCAGACACTGGAATATGAGACTATAAAAGTACTGCAGACCATCATGTGTATAGGAAGGGACAAAGATCATAATCATCTATTAGATAAAAATGAAATATATGAAAGAGCAAGAAAATATAAAGATAATATAATCGGATGGAGAACAAAGGATCTGGATATTTATCAAATTATAGAAAAAGAATTGCTGCACCAATATTTAAGAGATGGATTAGCAATTCTTGGAATGGAACATTTAATATAAAAAATACGATTAGCTGTTTACTTAAAATCTTTTAAGGAAACAGCTTTTGTTATTCCTAAAAATATAACATAAAGAACCGATAATGCAAGACAAAAACCAAGAAGAATAAGGATGCCACCGTGATTTGGGGATATATATTCATAAAGCCGATATAATAAATAACTGCATAACGTAATTACAATGCCTGGTTTTAAAATCCAGTCAGATGCATGAAAAACTGGCTTTATATTCTTCATAACAAGAATTCCATCAAATGTTGTAATGACCAGTTGGCTAATTAACAGGCTGTTTAAGTAACCATGAATACCATTTATTGGAACCAGATAGAGCATTAACAATATACGTGTTACAAGACCGATAATAGAATTGATAAATGTTAAATGTGCCTTACCCATACCGTTAATTATACTGCTTAAAGTAGTGGTAATATAGAGAAATGGGCACAGCCATGCCATGGTAGTAATCAAGTTTCCGGCAAGTTCATTATGAAATACTACATTTCCTAGAGACTGACCAAAGGTAAGAAAAATGCCAGCACCCAGGATTCCTATCATAAGACTGTATTTAATCGATAATCCAGTTGTTTTACGAATGAGAGGAACATTTCCTGCAGCTTGGGCTTCTGAAATAGTCGGAAGGAGCAGAACAGACAAAGAATTGGTAATGGCAGAAGGAAACATAATAAATGGAATTGCCATACCATTCAATATACCGTAGATACTTAAAGCTTCTGCATTGCTTAGGCCGGATTGGCGCAGCAAATTAGGTATTAATATTGCTTCAAGGCTATGTAACAAACTAATTAACAGACGATTTGCTGTAAGCGGTGCACTAAAACGAACAATATTCCCAGTGATAGTTCTTTTTCTTAAGGCCTTATTATGGTCTGACTTCATAGAATGACGAACCTCTTTTGGTGCCTTATTTATACCAAGGGAAAGTACATTAAATAAAGTAGAAGCTACTTCCCCAACTACCAGGCCAAATACTGCCATTCCACAGGTGACCTTAAGATCTCCATTCCCAACGTAGGCTGCCAAAAAGTAAACACAGATTACGCGGACTAACTGTTCTAGTAATTGGGTCATAGCAGGCACACCTGCTTTTTTTAATCCATAATAGTATCCATTAATACACGAGGTGATTCCGCAGAATGGAAATGCAAATGCCAGTATACGAACAGAATCACCGCTTCTTGGCTCCATCAATACATTTTTAGCTAATAGGTCAGCATTTAGATAAGTTATAATGGATAAAACAGTTGCCAGACTTAAGGAGAGAAAAATTCCAATCTTTAAGGTTCTGTTAATGTTTTTATATCGCTGTCTGCCTAATTCTGTTGCTACAAATTTAGAAATGGCAGTTTGAATTCCAGAAGCAAATATGGTAAATGCGATGCCGTATATAGGAAATACCAACTGATAAATGCCTAATTTTTCTGCCCCCATTGCATTGGAGAGATAGATGCGGTAGAAAAAACCAATAATTCGCGTTAAAAGTCCAGCCAAGGTAAGAACGGCAGTACCTTTTATGAGATTACTTTTGCTCATTGTAATACCTACATTTCAATAAAAGAACTTAATTAAATATATTCGAGGCAGGTAAAACAATTCCAGAATCTTATTGACAAATGCAAGGACTAATGATATTATTTACAATAAAGTGTACTAAATTAGTAGGAAATGATTTAGTAGGAAATAATTTAGTGGGATTTAAAGGAAGGGAAAATCATAAGAGAGGTGATTCTATGAAGCTGTCTACAAAGGGCAGATATGGTTTAAGAGCTGTGTTGGATTTAGCAATTAATGGTGAAAAGGAAGCCGTCGCCTTAAGTGGGATTGCAGAGCGCCAGAAGATATCTATTAGTTACTTAGAGCAATTAATCGCAAAATTGAAGAAAGCCGGAATTGTAAACAGCGTAAGAGGAGCACAAGGCGGTTATCTTTTGGCTAAAAAACCGGAGGAAATATCCGTAGGCGATATTTTACGTGCCCTAGAAGGAGATTTAAACCCGGTAAATTGTTCGGAAGTTGTGGGTAGCAAAGATAGCTGCTCCGGTTCTGAGCTATGTGTAACAAAATATGTGTGGATGCGTATTAGTGATAGTATAAATAATGCAGTTGACACAATTAAACTCTCTGAATTAATAGAAGAAAGCAAAAAAGTTATGTCTGAACATGGACTAATTGATATTGATTTAGGTGAGATTAAGCCTAGTTGTGGGCAATAAGACAGATTAAGATTATAGGAGATGACGGATATGGATAAGTTAATTTATTTAGACAATGCTGCAACAACAAAAACCAGACCAGAGGTTGTAGAAGCTATGCTTCCTTACTTTACAGAAAAGTTTGGTAACCCTTCCAGTATTTATGAGTTTGCTTCACAGAATAAAAAAGCAGTAGAGGAAGCCAGAAACAGTATTGCAAAAGCATTAGGTACTAATTCATCGGATATTTATTTCACTGCTAGTGGAACAGAAGCAGATAACTGGGCAATCAAAGGTGCAGTTGAAGCATATGGCGCAAAAGGCAATCACATTATTACTTCAAAAATTGAACATCATGCAATCCATCATACCTGTGATTATTTAGAAAAATTAGGAGCAGAAGTGACATACATTGATGTTGATGAAAATGGATTAATAAAGCTGGATGAATTAAAGAAGGCCATCCGTCCTACAACAATACTTATCTCTGTAATGTTTGCCAATAATGAGATTGGCACCATTCAACCTATCAAAGAAATTGGCGAAATCGCAAAAGCGAACAATATCTTATTCCATACCGATGCTGTACAGGCTTTTGGGCAGCTTGACATAGATGTTAATGAACTAAACATTGATATGTTAAGTGCCAGCGGTCATAAATTAAATGGTCCAAAAGGAATTGGTTTCTTATATATCAGAAAGGGTCTAAAATTAAGATCTTATATTCATGGTGGAGCACAAGAAAGACATAGAAGAGCCGGAACAGAAAATGTACCGGGAATTGTAGGACTTGGCAAAGCAGTTGATATTGCAATGGAAACCTTAAAGGAACGTCAGGAAACAGAAATTGCACTTAGAGATTATTTAATCAATAAGGTTTTAACTGAAATACCTTATGTCAGATTAAATGGACATAGAACAAAACGCCTTCCAAATAATGCAAACTTTAGTTTCCAATTTATTGAAGGGGAATCTCTGCTGATTATGCTGGATATGAAAAAAATCTGCGCATCCAGTGGATCTGCATGTACTTCCGGTTCCTTAGATCCTTCCCATGTATTACTGGCAATTGGACTTCCGCATGAAATTGCACATGGTTCCTTACGTTTGACATTAAATGAAGAGATAACAAAAGAGGACTTAGATTATGTAGTAGAGCAAATTAAGGAAATCGTAACAAAATTACGTTCCATGTCTCCACTATATGAAGATTTCGTTAAAAATGGCAATCATAAAAACAATTAAATTAGATAAATAAAACTAAAAGAATGAACGGTTTTAATGGAGGTAATTGAAATGTACAGTGAGAAAGTTATGGAACATTTTTCAAATCCAAGAAATGTTGGAGAAATAGAGAATGCAAGTGGTGTTGGTACCGTTGGTAATGCCAAGTGCGGAGATATTATGAGAATTTACCTGGATATTAATGATGCAGGAATTATAGAAGATGTAAAATTCAAGACCTTTGGCTGTGGAGCTGCAGTGGCAACAAGTAGTATGGCTACAGAACTGGTAAAAGGAAAAACAATTAAAGAAGCATTAAATATAACCAATAAAGCAGTTATGGAAGCACTAGACGGACTTCCAAAAGCTAAGATTCACTGTTCATTATTGGCAGAAGAAGCAATTCATGCAGCTTTGTGGGATTATGCTGAAAAGAACCATATAACAATTGAAGGCTTAGAAAAACCTAAATCAGATATCGGTGAAGAGGAAGAAGAAGAAAACTACTAGGAGGAGATCATTTGGAGCAAAAAAAAGTAGTAGTAGGTATGTCCGGTGGTGTTGATTCTTCTGTAGCAGCGTATCTTTTAAAGAAACAAGGATATGATGTAATTGGTGTAACCATGCAAATATGGCAAGATGAGGATAATTTTACCCAGGAGGAAAGCGGTGGATGTTGCGGACTCTCTGCTGTAGATGATGCTAGACGAGTTGCCAATGCACTTGAAATTCCTTACTATGTAATGAATTTTAAGCGTGAATTTAAAGCAGCAGTAATTGATTACTTTGCCGAAGAATATTTAAAAGGGCATACTCCAAATCCTTGTATTGCTTGTAATCGATATGTAAAGTGGGAATCTTTATTAAAACGTTCTTTAGATATTGGTGCAGACTATATCGCAACAGGACATTATGCCAGAGTGGTACAGTTAGAGAATGGAAGATTTACCTTACAAAAGTCTGCAACAGCAGCTAAAGATCAGACTTACGCATTATATAATTTAACTCAATATCAACTATCCCACACTTTAATGCCTGTAGGAGAGTATACAAAAGAAGAAATCAGAGAAATCGCTAAAGGTATTAACTTAAGAATAGCCAATAAGCCAGATAGCCAGGAAATCTGCTTTATTCCAGACAAGGATTATGCAAAATTTATAACAGATTATACTGGAGAAACACCAAAAGAGGGTAATTTTGTGACTCCTGATGGGAAAATAATTGGAAAACATAAAGGCATTATTCATTATACGGTAGGACAGCGAAAAGGACTAAACTTAGCAATGGGACATCCTGTATTCGTACTTGCGATACGACCGGAAACAGGCGAAGTAGTAATTGGAAATAGTGATGAAGTCTATAGTGACAAATTACAGGCAGGAAACTTGAATTTTATGGCAATCGAAGACTTAGAAGGTGAAATGACGGTGGATGCTAAAATTCGTTACAGTCATAAAGGATCCAAATGTACCGTACGTAAAATTAAAGAAGATACCGTTGAATGTATCTTTGAAGAACCACAAAGAGCCATAACTCCTGGACAGGCAGTTGTATTTTATCAGGGAGATATTGTAATTGGTGGGGGTACCATACTGTAATGCTTATATAATAATCAAAGGATGCAAAGTCATAGTAAAGTGATTTTGCATCCTTTTTTTATCTTTTGCTATAAATGGAAAAAGATGTAGAATGTTGCGACTATTTATTCTATAATAAATAATAAAGATGCTGTTATTAATAAGGAATAAAATTGATACTATTACGGATATACCGAAAGAATGGAGGGATAAAAGTGAAACTTGACCGTTTGCTTGGCATAGTAACAATTTTACTACAAAAAGATAGAGTAACCGCCCCCTATCTTGCAGAAAAATTTGAGGTTACCCGCCGTACCATTGGGCGTGATATTGACGCGCTTTGTCAGGCGGGCATACCAATTATTACACAACAGGGTGGTGGTGGGGGAATCTCAATTGCAGAAGGTTTCAAACTGGATAAAAGTATTCTCACCACCGACGAGTTAACAGGGATTATTGCGGCACTTAAAGGGATTGGAAGTGTTTCGGAAAAGTCAAACCTGGAAAGGACGCTAGATAAGCTCTCTATTAATAGGGACGCTATAGTGTCACTTCGAGAACCTATTGTAATTGACCTTGCCTCTCACAATAAGGGAAGTCTTACGGAAAAGATTGAACTTATTAAAAAATCCATTCGGGAGCAAAGATTGATTGAGTTTGATTATTACTATGAAAAAGGTATGACACACCGCTGCATTGAACCTGCTTTTGTTGTTTTCCAATGGGCTGCGTGGTATGTGTTTGGTTACTGTACGATGCGCCAGGATTTTCGTATGTTCAAGCTCATGCGGTTATGGGATTTGCAGCTTTGCAACGAAACTTTTAGTCCACGTGAAATGCCCTCCGAAAAGCGGGATTTTAACGAACATCTTTCCGATGATAAAAAACTAATTGCACTATTTGAACCCATGGTTTCTTATCTGCTTATTGAAACATATGGGCTCCATTGTTACACGGAAACTGAGGAAGGACTGTTACTCCTTGAAACTGGTTATACAAACCGGGAATTTATAATTTCATGGCTTTTAGGTTTCGGAGATAAGGTAAAGGTACTGGAACCAGTAGATATGGGGGAAGAAATAAAACGAATCGCAGCAAATATTTATAGCAAATATTAATAGCAAATATTTATAAACAGGACATGCTGTTGTCATGTTAACTATGTTATGATTTTATAGAAGGAGGTGTTTCGCTTGAATGATAAGCCAATAAAAAATTATGATGACTTTGTAACTGCTTTACTAGAAGCTGGATTTTCAATGGGCGGTGGTAACAGTGAAGGAATTTTTTCAGTAATTCCATGGAATTGGAACGAAGAGCCACCTTATGATACACCAGTTTGCTGGCACACAGGGGATCCTAGGACCGATCCATGGGAATGGCGTATGCGTGTGCTTAATGAGAGGGATGATATTGGGTATGCAAAGCTGTTTTTTAAAAAGAGTGGGTATATCACAAAAGAATGGATTCCTTACTTTCTTACAGTCCGCAGGGGAAATAAGACTTTTAATGAAGAATATGCGGAAGGTACAATCAGCTTTGACGCAAAGCGTATTTACGATACCATATCCAGCCACAAAACATTGCCGTTACATGATATTAAACTATTTGCAGGTTTTGAAAAAGAACAAAAGTCGCAGTTTGAGAGAGCTTTGGTAGAGTTGCAAATGAAAATGTATCTGACGATGTGTGGCAGACAGCAGAAAATTTCAAGGAAGGGAGAAGAATATGGCTGGTCTTCAACTGTATTCTGTCTGACCGAGAGTTTTTGGGGAGAGGACCTATTTGATGAGGCTGCTAAGATCGAGAAGGAGAAAGCAATTCAAAAAATAACTGAACAGGTACGGAAGCTAAATCCAAATGCTGATATGAAAAAAATAATGAAATTTATTAAGGGATAGTCAAATCCAATAAATTAGGAGGACATAAAATGAATCAGGAGATTATTAAACAAGCGGGAGAAATAATCAGGCAAAACACAGCCCATAACTCACCGGAGGGTTCAAATCAGTACTGTACCTTAGCATTGATTGATACAGACGGTTATCCAACTACTTCGACAATTACGGCATCAAAAGCAGATGGAATCAATTGGATTACCTTTTGCACTGGTATTGAAAGCAA
>JAQSYR010000023.1 GCA_029256035.1 Anaerocolumna sp.
GATGACGGGGCAAGAACATAAAAATACAACCATATTAAAAGAATTTCCTTGTAGTGAAGGAGAACCTTATTATCCATTTCCAACTAGTGAGTATAAAGAACAATTTTCATTGTATCAAAGAGAAATGGAGAAAGAGGAGAAAGTAATCTTCTTAGGAAGATTAGCAGAATATCGTTATTATAATATGGATGCAGTCGTTAGAAGAGCTCTGGACCTTTTTGAAAATAATATAAAATAAATTAACTACCAAATGACTTTGCTAATAGTCAAAAAGAATCATTTTTTTAAAATATATCAAAAAAATACCAGTGTATTTTAAAAAAATGTACACATAATAATAGCGTAACAAACAACAACACAGAATTATTTTGAAAGTTCTACGGATACATCCTGAGGCAAAAGAAGCGATGAATCGTTTCAAATACGAAGTAGCAAACGAAATTGGTGTTCCTTTAAAACAGGGTTATAATGGAGATCTTACTTCTTACCAGAATGGTAGTGTTGGTGGTATGATGGTTAAGAAAATGATTGCTGAACAAGAAAAACGTATGTCTGGTCAATAATAAGTAAATAAATTCAAGTAACATGTAATTAATATCAGGTCTGGTTTGAGAAATCGAATCAGACCTTTTTTATTGAAGTATGTATTTAAACATACCCTTAACCATACTTTTATCCTATGTATAAAACATAAATAAATGTTGAATTGTGTAATAATATAGAGTAAAATAAAGAAAAGTAAAAACTGGTAAACTTACCTTAACATTTAAAAATAGTTGACAATTAGATATTATACTATACAATAATAAAGTAGATATTTCTTACTTTTTATTTAGCAAAAAGCAAAGTGGGAATGAAGAGGTAATTTTATGAGAGTGATTGCTGGTAAAGCAAAAAGTTTGAGATTAAAAACCGTGGAAGGGTTTGGAACCAGACCAACTACGGATAGAATAAAAGAAACTTTATTTAATATGATTAATACAAAATTAGCAGATTGCGATTTCCTTGATTTATTTAGTGGAAGCGGAGCAATTGGGATTGAAGCTTTAAGCAGAGGGTAAACTCTTTGATATTATTTTTATGGATCCACCTTATGACAATATGCTAGAGTTTGAAGTTATTAAGGAAATACAGAATTCTGCCATAGTACACGGAGATACCATTATTATAATAGAAGCTTCTATAGATACAGATTTTGCATATTTAAATGAAACTAAGTTTGTAATAAAAAAAGAGAAAAAATATAAGACCAATAAGCACGTATTTTTAGAATTAAAATAGATAGTTGCCATTAAGGGATATTTCTTAAATTCCTTATAGGGTTTTGAATGGAGAAAGATATGAGAATTGCAATATATCCTGGAAGTTTTGATCCGGTTACATTAGGTCATTTAGATATAATTCAGCGATCAGCCAAAATGGTAGACCTTTTAATTATCGGAGTACTAAATAATAAATCAAAATCACCAATATTTACTGTTCCGGAAAGAGTTAATTTATTAAAAGAGGTAACAAAGGACATACCTAATATCTCCATTGAAGCATACGAAGGATTGTTAGTAGATTTTGCCCAAGAAAGAAAAGCAAGTATTATTATTAGAGGACTCCGGGCAATTACGGATTTTGAGTATGAATTACAACTTGCCCAAACAAATCGAAAATTAAATCCTGTAGTTGATACAGTATTTTTAACAACAAATGTGAATTATGCATACTTAAGTTCGAGCATAGTACGAGAAATTGCAAGTTATGGTGGAGATATATCTCAGTTTGTACCAAATACCATTTTACAATCAGTTTATGATAAAATTAAGAGTATAAGGAGTGTTTAAGTATGGGTACCAGTAGAATAGAGCAATTAATTGAAGATATTTATGAATTCGTGGAAAGTTGCAGGATGCAGCCCCTATCTACGACAAAAGTAATTGTTCCAAAGGATGAACTATATGATTTATTAGATGAGTTAAGACTTAGAACTCCGGATGAAATAAAAAGATATCAAAAAATTATTGCAAATAGAGATGCTATTATTGCAGATGCAGAAGAAAAAGCTGCAGCCATATTAGCCGAGGCAGGTGAAAAGGCTCGTATATTAGTTGATCAGCATGAAATTATGCAGCAGGCATATAGTCAGGCCAATGAATATGTAAGTAAAGCAGATGCTGATGCACAAACCCTTATTGCAGAAGCAAATAGTGATGCAAATCAGATTCGAACCAATGCATTAGCTTATACAGAAGACTTATTAACTGATATTGAAAGAATTTTAGCCCATACTTATGAAAGTACCAAATCAAATTACGATAATCTGATAGGTACTTTACAAGGTAATCTGGATATCGTATTAAGTAATAAAAAAGAATTATTAAATCAACAGTTAGAACAATCAAAGTCAGAGGAAGATACAGAGTACTCCGACGATGATTTTAATTTTGATGAAAATACATTTTTAGAAGATATTAATTAAAACAGGCTGCTAACAATGCTGGAAGATACATCTGCTTAATTTTGTAAAAATTAGATATCTTTTAAATTATAATAGAAATCTAACATATATTATAGTCAAAAGTAATGCAATAATCATATTTAGTACTTTTACTTTAAAATATGTTCCTATGGATAGTCTTGAATTGCTGATTACACTTTTTGTCTGAGCTAGACCTGATAGCCCGCCAAAAGCTGTTACCATTGCAATCAAGGCTATTTTTATATTAATATCAAGATTTGCCTGACTTATCTGGTTAATTCCAGTCGTTATTTCTAAAAATCCTACACAAAGTATTTTAAATAATCCTCCACCAAAGGATAAAATTGATATTATTTGGGCAGGGATGGAAAATAATATGATATAGCCACCTACTTTTGTGATTACCTCAAAACCATCCATAATAGCAGAATCCAAAAGAGCAAAATCAAATTTGACCCCACTATAGGAGTTGACCTGGTTTTCTACAGACATAGAATGAAGAAGCTGATTCTTGGGGTTGCCTAATATTTTAAAATAAAGCATAGCTGATAAAATGGAAGAAAAATAAATTATTAAAAGTAGGCTGACTCTAATATGTTCCATATCTAATTGGGCGATTGCAATGTAGCTCATAACAAACATAGGGCTAACATTATTACAAAGGCTAAGTAAAAATTGCCCCTCTTCTTCTTTGATACTATTGTTTGCCACTAAGTCAGCAGTTGACTTTGCACCAACCGGGTAGCCAGAAAGGAAACCAATCAGAATAGGATAACAGCCTCCTTTACTAACTCCAAATAATAAATGAAACAATGGATAAAGCATTTTACTTAATGATTTATGTATCTG
Source organism: Anaerocolumna sp. (assembly GCA_029256035.1). Classification (GTDB taxonomy): domain Bacteria; phylum Bacillota; class Clostridia; order Lachnospirales; family Lachnospiraceae; genus Anaerocolumna. Next base: position 3,317 of record JAQSYR010000023.1, read on the forward strand.
GAGTTTTATAATAAGATTTGAGATGATGATAAATGGTAATAGTGTTGGTAAAACAGTATTAAACCACAACAATAAGCCTCTCTTTGCCCCTTGATAAGATGCGGCTGGGAATATAAGAATAAGGGCAAGGAAGAGTACAATTCCAACTTTCGTAAATAATTTTTTACCAGAATTCATTTGATTTATGTTTGAACGAACCGATAATTGCATAGGATTCCTCCCAGGTAGATTATTATAATCTATTTAATATCTGTCCAAGATATACATAAATTTTTGAAATTGTAAAATAGTTTTGGGAGCCATAAGATTTTATTAGATTGTTATTGTAGAGAATTTGAAATTGGGATATAATAGAAGAAAATATATGATTTAAAGGAGTTTGTATGGAAAATAAGAAGCAAAATAAACGTTGTAATATTGAAGACAAATATAAATGGGCCATGGAAGATTTAATTCCTGGAGATGAGGAATGGAAAGCTGAATATGAAACTACCAAAGAACTTATTTTAAAGATAGAACAATATAGAGGGAAATTATCAGAATCTGCTGAAAAATTATTAGAATTTTATAAATTAGATGATGAGATACAATTTCATTTTGAAAGAGTTTATGTATATGCAAATCAAAAATATCATGAAGATACTTCAGTTAGTACTTATCAAAGTTTATCTGATAAGGCAAGTAATTTAGAAGTAGTACTAAGTAGTGCTTTATCATTTGTAATTCCTGAAATACTAGCAATACCAGACGAAACTTTAAAACAATTTTTAGCTTCCAATAAAGAGTTAAAAGGATATGAGTTTGCACTTACTGAAATTGTAAGAAGAAAACCTCATACATTATCTTCAGAGTTAGAAGAGTTAGTTGCAAAAACAGGAGAAATGGCAGAAGCACCGGGTAATATATTTACTATGTTTAACAATGCTGATATTAAATTTCCGGAAATCGAAGATGAAAATGGTGAAATGGTTGAAATTACTCATGGAAGATATGGTTTGTTTTTGGAAAATAATAATCGAAGAGTAAGAAAAGACGCATTTACTAATTTATACGCAACCTATAAGAATTATAAAAATATGTTGGCAGCAACTTATAGTTCCAATGTAAAACAAGAAGCTTTTTTTGCAAAAGTAAGAGGTTATGAATCAACTTTGGCCATGAAGCTGTTTGATAGTAATATTCCTTTAGCTGTATATAAAAATTTAATTGATGCAGTTCATGAGAACTTGCATTTGCTCCACCGCTATGTTGCACTTAGAAAAAAATTACTTGGTGTAGAGGAATTGCATATGTATGATTTATATACACCAATAATAAGTAAGCTTGATCTGAAAATTAATTTTGAAGAAGCTAAAGATATGGTTTATAAAGGTCTAAAACCACTTGGTGAAAACTATCTTGCTATATTAAAGGAAGGTTTTGAGAACCGGTGGATAGATGTATACGAAAACGAAGGAAAGAGAAGCGGAGCCTATTCCTGGGGAGCTTATGGTACTCATCCTTATGTATTGCTTAATTATCAAGACAATTTAAAGAATGTATTTACTTTAGCCCATGAAATGGGACATGCAATTCATAGTTATCATTCTGATAAAAAACAACCAATTCGATTTGCAGGTTATAAAATTTTTGTAGCTGAAGTAGCATCTACTTGTAACGAAGCCTTACTTATGGAATATTTGCTGGATGAAACGAAAGATAAAAAGGAACGTGCATATCTGATTAACTACTTTTTGGAACAATTCAGAACTACACTGTACAGACAAACCATGTTTGCAGAATTTGAAATGATAACACATGAAAAGTCACTTCAGGGGGAAGCTTTAACAGCTGAGTTATTATGTCAGATCTACCACGATTTAAATGTAAAATATTTTGGTGATTCTATTACTGTAGACTCTGAAATTGATATGGAATGGGCAAGGATACCACATTTTTATACTGCGTTTTATGTGTATCAGTATGCAACAGGATATTCTGCAGCCATCGCTCTTTCAAGAAAAATACTAAAGGAAGGACAGCCTGCAGTTGATAATTATATACAGAAGTTTTTAAGTGGCGGCAGTTCAGATTATCCAATTGAATTATTAAAGTTAGCAGGTGTTGATATGAGTAAAAAAGAACCTGTTAATCAGGCTCTTGCATTATTTGAATCCTTACTTGATGAAATGGAAGAATTGCTGGCTTAAATGTAAATTAATATATTATTACACCTCTTGTATATTCATCTTTTTCTGTCCTATTATATTTATTAAATATTACATGCTGATATAGCCGTGCTGCAGAGACATCTTCCTGCAGCATGGTGACACCATGCTTAGATAGAATGGACTTTGCATCTGCCATCTTTGTAATCACTGGTATTTCTCCATACTTACTAATTAATCGCAACAAAAAGGAGGAGTTTTTTCTAAAACCCAGTAATCTGGCATATTGTGCATAACCATTTGAATTATAATATTCAAAATTATTACTTTTTAATTCTAATAAAAGATGAGTTAAAACTCGATTTACACGTGTAAGTGTCCATTGCCTGGATTTAATCTGTAATGCATATTCAGAGAATGTCTTACCCAATAAAGTTATGTCTAGTAAGCGGTTTGCTAAATCAGGTGTAACATCTGTATAAGTTTTTAATGTTTCATATGTTGTATGAAGCATTTTATATTGGAGAAGTAGAGTAAAGTCATTTTCCGTAATTGGAAAGGTTTTATTAAAATTATTTATTAATATATCGTAAACCTGTTCTGGAACATGATGGACTAATTTATCAAGTGAGGAATTCTCCAGTAGGGCATTTCTAATTGCTGTGGCTGAGCTAATGTAATCTGAAGATTTAGTTAAAATTTCATCATGATAACCAGAAGTTATACGGGTAATGGTTACCGGTTTAATTTTACTTTTTAATTTGAATAGAGCTTTCATGTATTCAATTCCAAGAATGTTATTAGGAGAAGATAGTATGGATTCATTAATTTCAGGTACAACAGATTTTATTGCTTCCATTCTTGCAGTTGGAAAATTTTTTCCTTCTTTTAATAGAGCATTTAAATTAATTTTAAATTCAATGGGCTCTTCTAATAAAATTTTAGCTAAGTGAGAGAGAATAGAAACATCGCCACATTCACTTCCAAAACATAATTCATCAACGATACTTAGTTTGTCTAGAATAGAAACAGCGCCTAATGCGAAAAATTCTGCACTGGAGGTTGAATAACAAACGGGTAATTCAAATACAATATCAGCACCGCAGGCAAGTGCCATTTGGGTACGACTATACTTGTCAATCATTGCAGGAGTACCTCTTTGTACAAAATTTCCACTCATTACAACAATGACATAATCAGCCTTAGATACTCTCTTTGCTTCTTCAATGTGATATAAATGGCCGTTATGAAAGGGATTATATTCTGTAATTAAACCGACAATTTTCATTATTTACCTCATGTTTGATTATGATATCTACACTATAATATAAAAAAACCAATTTTACAACTTGCAAATTAGTAGTATGTTGTTCTTTTCCACAAAAATTGTAATTTTTATGTAAAATATCTTGTAAAAGATGATAAATTATATATAATGTTATTAGCCCTATCTTAAATTAATATACAAAGGAGAATAAAGATGAGTGTAATCAATAGTAAAGATGTAATTAATATAATAAGAAAAGCACTTAATCTCATCGACTACAGACTGGTAAACCATGGAGAGCGTGTTGGTTACATATTGTATAAGATGATGCAATATGAAAATGCTTATAGCGAAAAAGAAATATTAGATTATACTATATCTGGACTGTTCCATGATATTGGTGCCTACAAAACAGAAGAAATCGATAATCTGGTTAAATTTGAAACTAATAATGTATTAGGGCATTCGATTTATGGTTATTTATTTTTTAAATATCTCTCTCCTTTGGATGATTTTGCAGAGGCAATTTTGTATCATCATATAGATTATGATAAATTAATTAAATTAGACAGTAAGCATAAACCAATTGCTGAGTATTTAAATTTGGCTGATCGTATTGATGTATATAAAATAAGTTCAAAACAAGCTTTGGATCCTAATTTATTTTTAAATCAAAGAGATAAAAAGTTTTCTGGTAGAGCACTGGAACTTTTTCAGAATGCACAAAAAGAATATAAGATTATTGAACATATTGAAGATGACAGCTACATAATTGAATTAAATCAATTGATGGAAAGTGCAACATTTAATAGTACTGAAAAAGAAATGTTCTTATATATGCTGGCTTATTCTATTGATTTTAGAAGTGAATATACGGTAATGCATAACATAGCGACGGTTAGTATTGCAGATGAACTAGGTAAATTAATGAATTTATCATTAGAGGATCAGTATAATCTCCATTATGGAGCCTTGCTTCATGATATTGGAAAAATTACCACCCCTCTGGATATTCTGGAAGCACCAAGAAAGTTAACATATGATGAAATGATGATTATGAAGCAGCATGTTGCTATGAGTGAAGCTATTTTAAAAGATTATATTGAACCGGATATTATGGAGATTGCAATCAGGCATCATGAAAAACTTGATGGTTCTGGCTACCATAAAGGATTAACTGCAGAACAATTAACGTTGCCACAAAGAATCTTGGCTGTTACTGATATTATAAGTGCTTTATCAGGGAAAAGAAGTTACAAAGACTCCTTTGATGATGAAATAATAATAAAAATTCTAACGAAAGATGCCAATGACGGTAAATTAGATAAAGATGTTGTGGAATGTGTCATTGCCAATTTGGATAAGCTGTTATCCGATTCAGAAGATAAATGCTCCGTTACCTTATTTATTTACCAAGATATTAATAACAAGTTCAAAGAAATTTACAATCAAATCTCGAATTTACATTAAAAATAAAAAATGTATGAAAAAAGACAATTATTACTTGTATACCTAAAATGAATCTATTATAATTAGCATTGTGATATTTTACTAAAAACTTAGCAATAAGTTTATAATTTTTAACAATTAAAGGAGTGACGGAAGATTAAATCACACACCAGCTGGAGGATCAAAAGTAGTAGTGGAAGCTCCAATGGAAACTCATGAAGCAGCAATCAAAATGGTTTTAGACGCATTAACTGATGGCAATCATGGTGTTATCAAATCCCTGGATGAAATCGGTGCTGTAGGACACAGAGTTGTTCATGGCGGAGAAAAATTTGCATCATCAACAGTTATTACTGAGGAAGTAATGAAAGCAATTGAAGAATGTAATGATTTAGCACCTTTACACAATCCAGCTAATTTAATTGGTATTAATGCTTGTAAAGCTCTTATGCCTAATGTTCCTATGGTTGCAGTATTTGACACAGCATTCCATCAGACTATGCCTGCAAAAGCATATCTTTATGGTATTCCTTATGAATATTATGATAAATACAAAATCAGAAGATATGGTTTCCATGGTACAAGCCATAGCTATGTAACAGACAGAGCAATTAGGCTTGCAGGATTAAACGTAGATAAATCTAAAGTAATCGTATGCCACTTAGGTAATGGTGCCAGCGTAACAGCAGTATTAAACGGTAAATCTATTGATACAAGTATGGGTCTTACTCCACTAGAAGGTCTTATTATGGGAACAAGAAGTGGTAGCATCGATCCAGCTATTATTGAGTTTATTGCACATAAAGAAAACCTTTCCATTGACGAAATTATGACTATTTTAAATAAAAAGTCAGGAGTATTTGGTATCTCTGGCGTTTCCAGCGACTTTAGAGATCTTGAAAGCGCAGCAGCAGAAGGAAATCATAGAGCAGAACTTGCAATGGAAGTGTTTGGTTATCGTGTAGCTAAATATATCGGTTCCTATGCAGCTGCTATGAATGGTGTAGATGTAATTGCATTTACAGCAGGTCTTGGCGAAAACGATAAAGTAATGAGAAAAACCATATTATCATACTTAGAATTCCTTGGAATTACAGTGAATGAAGATGATAACAATACAAGAGGAAAAGAAATAATTATTTCCACAGCTGATTCTAAAGTAAAAGCTTGTGTTATCCCTACAAATGAAGAACTTGCAATTGCAAGAGAAACTGTAGCTTTAATCTAATAAATATTTATAGTACGTATAGTAAAATCCAGATTTCATATAATATAATTGAAAAAATTAAATGATTATTTATAAATAATCAAATTAGTCATTGACAAATCATGGTGTCCTTACTATAATGTTAACAGTGCGAATTTTTATAATATAAACCGACTGTGTAAATAGAAGGTTTGTTTGATAGGGGATTTTTATGTTAATTAATTTATCAGAGATTATGTCTGTCAAAGGTAAAGTCGAACAGATACAAGTTCCCATCGAATTAGAGTACTTTCAGATGGAAGAGATCAAATGTCCAATTTCTAAAAAGTCTGACGTGAATTTGACTATAACCAATATGGGCGAACGACAAGTCGGATTGGAAGGAAATGCGAAAGTATCTTTATTAATTCCGTGCAACAGATGCCTTGAAGATGTAGAAACCTTGTTTGAACTAAATATTACAAAAGATTTAGATTTCAACCATACGGAAGATGACAGAATTGAGGAATTAGATGAAACAAATTATATTAGTGGATATAACCTGGATGTAGATTTACTTGTCTATGATGAGATTTTGTTAGACTTTCCCATGAAGGTTCTGTGTGATGAGGATTGCAAAGGTTTTTGCAGGGTTTGTGGAACAAATCTTAACAAAGATACCTGCAGTTGTAATGAAGCAGATCCAGATCCCAGAATGTCAGTTATCCGAGATATATTCAATAATTTTAAGGAGGTGTAACCATGGGAGCAATATGTCCAAAGAATAAATCTTCCAAAGCTAGAAGAGACAGCCGTAGAGCAAACTGGAAAATGTCAGCACCTAACCTAGTTAAGTGCAGCAAATGTGGAGCATTAATGATGCCTCACAGAGTTTGTAAGGCTTGTGGTTCTTACAACAAGAAAGAAATTATTTCAGCTGAATAATTAATAAAAAAGTCTGTTCCGTTAAGGAGCAGACTTTTTTATTTAAAAGGAAAGTTCTCTGAACTTTCCTTTTAAATAAAAAGCCTTCCAGGCAGGATGCGCATGACGCGCCAAGGAAATTTGTCACTGAAGTGACAGCGCGTCAGCGCTAGAGTCTGGCAAGCCAGACTTTTGTTCTTTATGGAATTAGTTGAAGCATTACGGTAAGAATTCTGTGTATTTGTATTTTTTTCATTTGATTGATTTGTATTTACATTATTTGATTTACTCATACTATCTCCTTTCTTTTTTGAATTCTGAAATAGTATTTGTTCAAATATGAGAAATATACAAAGATTAGTCTAAAACAGTGGATTTATCATGAAGGATAAATTCTAACCAATTCATAATAAATTCCTGAAATCTTTGTTCTGCTTGAAAATCTTTATTGTTTATTTCAAAGAATAGGAGTTTATCATTATAATTTTCTTTGAAACAAGGAGTATAAAAAGTACCAGGCTGAGGAATAAAATTGCTGGTTACTTTCTGATAACAGTTGTTTGCTTTCGCTGGTGTTTTAAACTCTTTATCTACAAACTGAGAAACACTTTTATGAATGGCTATATCTTCTTTTGGTAAATAGAAATAATCTTTATAATTATCATAGAATAATTTTAATTCTCCTTTGTATAGTGGCAGGGTTAACACAATTTGATTCTCAGTGAATTCCAATAAAATGTTTAGATTTGGTAAGTTTAATGGTGTTCTAAGAATTAAAGAGCATGGAAATACAAAGGGCTGGTAAATATGAATCTTATAATACTCCGTATTATGCTCCGTAATTAATTTTCTAGAGTAATTATGAAACGAAACATTCAGTTGGAACCCATCAATAAAAAACAATAAATCTGCTATTTTTAAAAGGCCAACTATATCTTCCTTATTATGTAATAGAAGTAAATTCATTAAGTCACTGGAAGAGGGACTGGTTATAGATTCAAGAGTAGAATGAGTGAAAGTATCATTTGCATTAATTTCAATCTGATTTTGTTGTCTTATTTTACGAAGTTTTTCATATTGCAGTCTTCCTACAAAACCAGAATAAACTTTTATTAGTTCTTCTCCTGAAAGAGTATCAACTCGTTCTAGATTAACTAATTTTTCTACTGTTTTTAGTTTTAGATCTTTGGTTGGTAATAATTTTTTATATGGCTGAAGTTTTTTGTATAGATCAAAACTCTGGATGGTGTCCAAAGAACTGGCTAGGTTGTGTTTTTTACATTTTTTAAGTATATATGGGATATCAAATCCACTTCCATTATAGTGTATAATTCTCTTATAAGTTTTTATTTTTTCCATAAATGCTTCGATAATACAAATTTCATTATTGATATCCTCGGCTAGCCATTGGGTTAGATGCCATGAATTGTCGGTATAATACATACATCCAATTAAATATAGATAGGAAGTAGCTGGTGAAAGACCGGTAGTTTCGATATCAAAAATAATTATATCTTCCATTTTCCACGGATTATGTATTGGATAGGTGTATGTAACATCTAATTGTGTATTAATGGTAAGCATAGGTAACCTCTTTCTCGGCAACACTAAAGTTGGGATTTGATTCTAAATATAAAATGATTACTCTTGTTATTTTATCATAAAACAATAATAAAACAAGACAGGAAAGAAAGTGGAAATTTATTGAATTATATTCAATAGATATGATAAAATAAGCATATTATTATATAAAGCAAGAAGGGATCAACGAATTATGTGGGAACTTGAGTTTAAAGGTTTTTTGTTTCCAGTGTTGTTCTATAATTTTTTTATATACTCTTTTATAGGCTGGATTTACGAAAGCTGTTATGTGTCAATACATAAAAAGAAGTGGGTTAACCGTGGATTTTTAAATGGCCCTTTAATTCCACTTTACGGAACAGGAGCAACAACTGTATTTATGGCATTTTGGCAATATAGAGATCATTATCTATTGATATTTGTAGGTGGTATTATATTAGCATCTACCTTAGAATACATAACCTCTATGGTTATGGAATTAATTTTTCATACCAAATGGTGGGATTATAGTGATAAGAAATTAAACCTAAACGGTAGAATATGTTTTGCAGCTTCTTTGTTATGGGGAGCGATGTCCTTGCTGATGATTGAATTTATTCAGCCCTTTGTAATAAGGTTTATTCATGTTCTTCCAAAACCATTTATGGAATACCTTGGATATCTTATTTTTGCCTTATTTACTGTGGATATAGCATTTACTGTAGTTCATACGCTTCAACTTGATAAAATACTTGGTGAATTAGAAAAAATGCGGCAGGATATCTTTGAATACCTTGAAAATACTAAACTATATGAAACAAAAGAAGAATGGAAAAGCAAATGGAATATTCATAGATTTCCGGAATTTGCCGACCACATTAGGGAATTAATTGATGAAAATACGGATAGATTAATGGAATACAACAAAGAGGGGTATGATTTAAAGAATTTCCGAATTGAAGTAGAAAAACATGTAAAAGAATATATAGGAAGATTTCAACGCAGTTCAAATAAAACCAGTAGAATTCAAAAGCGTTTGATAAAAGCCTTCCCTAATATGCATTCTATTAAAAAGGATGCTTCATTAAAAGACTTAAGAGAATGGATACAAAAACATAAGTGGGATATGAGGTGAGATACCATGAGTTCAATATTTAAAGATAATATGATTGGTTCAAGTAAAAGTTATGTAAGTGGGATTCTAAGGGTAATATTAGTCGGAGTGTTGGTTTTAGTACAATTTATCGTCCTGTTTTCTCTTACATACTGGTTTAGAAAATCAACGATATATATTTATATTTTAATTGAGATTGGCAGTATTTTTATTACCATTGGACTTGTAAATGACAATCGAAGTCCATCCTATAAAATAAGCTGGATTTGTATTGTATTAATCCTTCCTATTACGGGACATATTATGTATGCTTTATGGGGAAAAGCAAATGCAAATAAAAAAATTTCAGAAAAAATACTGCTTAAATTAAATCATGGTACAAAATATCTTACTTATGATGAAAATATAATGAAAGAATTTGAAAAAAAATATCCAACAAAAAGCAGAATGACAAAATATTTGGAATCTCAGAACTTCCCTTTATTTAAGAACAATCTTATTCAATATTATCCAATGGGACAGGATACATTTGAAGCAATATTTAAAGACATTAAAAATGCTCAAAAGTTTATATTACTGAATTTTTTTATCATTGGTGAAGGTATTTTATGGTCTAAAATGCATGAATTATTACTGGAAAAAATAAATGAAGGTGTCAAAGTTAAATTTATGTATGATGACTTTGGTGCTACCATTCGCACCTCGAAAAATTTCAGAAAAAATTTAGAGAGTGAAGGCTTTGAAATTGGAGTTTTTAACCCGATTCATAAATATACGGATAAACTTTATATGAATTATAGAAGTCATCAAAAAATAATAGTGATTGACGGAAATATGGGTTATACAGGTGGAATGAATCTTGCAGATGAATATGTTAATTTAATACATCGTTTTGGAGTTTGGAAAGATAATGCTGTTAGAGTAGAAGGTGATGCTGTCTGGGGCCTTACAGTAACATTTTTACAGATGTGGGAGGTATGCAATCCAAGAGAATGGATTGATTATAATGAGTACAGACCGACAAAAGAATTTGTAAAAAATGATGTTTATTGTCAGGTGGTTTCTGATGGACCTGTAAATCATCCGGATAATCCAATTGAAAATATTTATATGCAGATTATACATTATGCAAAGAAATATGTATATATTACTACACCATATCTAATTATTGAAGAAGATATGAAACAGGCATTAATAACAGCTGTAAAAAGTGGCGTTGATGTTAGGATAATTACTCCTTTTATTCCAGATAAAAAGAATGTAAAAATCCTTACTAATTATAATTATGGGCAATTATTAGAGGCCGGGGTTAAGATTTATGAATATAAACCAGGCTTTATTCACGCAAAAACCATTATAAATGAAGATTGTGGAATTGTTGGAACCATAAATATGGATTATAGAAGTTTCTATTTACATTATGAGTGTGGACTTTGGATGTGTAATAGAGAAGTAATTAATGAAATAAAATCCGACTTATTAAAGACAATCCGTGAAAGCATGGAGGTTAGTTATATTGACTGGATGAATCGCCCTTTTTATATAAAAATGTATCAAAGAATATTAAATTTATTTTCAACTTTAATGTAATTTACAGGTGATGTGTGAGAATGCGAACATTTGTTTTGAATGGTCTTGATTATTTATACCTAAAAGTATATAATAAAAAGAAATCAAGGCTTACATAGGAGATATATTAATATGATAACATATATAAAAGGGGAATTAACAGATGTTAATGAAGATGGAGTTGTTCTTGAAACGAATGGAATAGGATATGAGATTAGAATGCCTTTATCTTCTCTGGATCTATTACCTCGTATTGGAACCAGTTTAAAGATTTATACTTATCTGCATGTAAGGGAAGATGTCATTGGACTATTTGGTTTTCTTACTAAAGATGACTTATCTATATTTAAACTTTTAATTACAGTGAATGGAATAGGCCCAAAAGGAGCACTTGGAATCCTATCAGCAATTTCTCCGGATGATTTAAGATTTGCTGTTTTATCTGAGGATGTTAAGACCATAGCAAAGGCACCAGGGATAGGTAGCAAGACAGCTAGCAAATTAATTATCGAATTAAAAGATAAGTTAAAATTAGAAGATGCTTTTGAACAGAAACTTTCCAATGGGACTGAATATCAAAAAGAGACCAAAGTTTCCACCTCAAAGATAACACAGATTAGAAATGAAGCAATCCAGGCATTGGTAGTTTTAGGATATTCTAATACAGATGCTTCAAAAGTTGTTCGTAAGATAGCAATAACCGACGATATGACGTTAGAAGATGTACTAAGCTTAAGTTTAAAAAGTTTAAGCTTGTTATAATTCATCATACATTCGGGATTTATTAAACTGTCAGGGAATTATAGGAGCAAAAATGGGAAAAAGAATTATAACAACTGAGATAACTGAGGAAGATAGAAAAATTGAGAATACCTTAAGACCCCAGATGCTTTCTGATTATATTGGTCAGAAAAAGGCGAAAGAGAATCTTAAGGTATATATTGATGCTGCAAAACAAAGAAATGAAACATTAGATCATGTTCTTTTCTATGGTCCACCTGGCCTTGGAAAAACAACTTTGGCAAGTATTATTGCCAATGAAATGTCTGTTAATATGAAAGTAACCTCTGGACCAGCTATTGAAAAACCCGGAGATATGGCTGCTATTTTAAACAATCTTCAAGAAGGGGATGTTTTGTTTGTAGATGAAATTCATCGTTTGAACCGGCAAGTTGAAGAATTACTATATCCTGCTATGGAAGATTACGCAATAGATATTGTAATTGGTAAAGGTGCAACTGCAAAGTCCATTCGATTGGATTTGCCTAAATTCACCTTGGTCGGAGCTACCACTAGAGCAGGGATGCTTACCCCACCCCTTAGAGACAGATTTGGTGTAGTAAATCGTCTGGAGTTTTATACAACAGAAGAACTAAAGGAAATTATTTGCCGCTCTGCTGAGGTTTTTCGAGTGGAGATTAATGAAGAAGGTGCTTTAGAATTGGCAAGAAGATCAAGAGGTACTCCAAGATTAGCTAACAGGCTATTAAAACGGGTAAGAGATTTTGCACAAGTAAAATATGATGGTAGAATTACAAAAGAAGTTGCGGATTTTGCCCTTGATATTCTGGAAGTGGACAAGCTTGGTCTTGATAATACAGATAGAGAAATTCTTCTTACTATGATTGAAAAGTTTGGCGGAGGACCTGTAGGAATAGAAACAGTAGCGACTACGATCGGCGAAGATGCAGGAACTATTGAAGAAGTATATGAACCTTATCTGGTTCAAAATGGTCTGATTCTTCGAACACCCAGAGGCAGAGTTGTCTCTGATTTAGGTTATAAGCATTTTGGGCTGCACCAAGAAAAGCTTGTCTAACAGATAGATTTGCTTTATAATGTATTTAATTAAATCTTTGAGGTGTGATATCATGAACAAAATGAATAATATAGAAGTAATTATTAATAACAAAAGATATAATTTACGTGGTTATGAAAGTGAAGAATATCTTCAAAAAATAGCATCTTATATTAATAATAAACATGCAGAGCTTAAGAAAAAAGATTTCTATAAAATGCTGGATTCCGATATGAAGGGTATTTTAATGGAAATTAATATTGCAGATGATTATTTTAAAGTTCGTAATCAATTGAAAGAGATAGAGACGGAAAATGAAACAAAGAGCAATGAAATATATAATCTGAAACATGAACTGGTGGCACTACATACCAAACATGACCTTAAAGAAAAAGAGATAGAAACATTAAAACAAGAATTAAACGAAGCACAAAAGAAAATCATACGATTAGAAACAGAATTGATGGATAAGAACCGTTCATGACATCAAATCCGCATAGATAGACTGTAATTGGGTCTTACTAGGCGGATTTTTATATAAACCGCTTAGAAAGGCATAGAAATAAAATGAGAAAAGTTGAAATTTTAGCTCCTGCAGGTTCCTATACAAGTTTAAAGGCAGCTATCAATGCAGGCTGTGATGCTGTCTATATTGGAGGCAGTAAGTTTGGAGCAAGAGCATATGCTGATAATCCCGGGGAAGATGAACTGGTGGGTGCCATTGAACTTGCCCATATTCATAATAAAAAAATATATTTAACCATTAATACTTTATTAAAAAACAAGGAATTAGAACAAGAATTATATAATTTTCTGGAAAAGTATTATATAGCTGGAATAGATGCTGTGATTGTGCAAGATCTTGGGGTACTACACTTTATTCATAAATATTTTCCTGGATTAGATATTCATGCAAGTACTCAGATGACATTAACTATGGCACAAGGATTAGAAGCTATTAAGCATTTAGGAGTTACAAGAATGGTAAATAGCAGAGAACTAAGTTTAGAAGAAATCCGTTCTATTCGAACTAGTTCTGACATAGAAATTGAATCCTTTGTTCATGGAGCTTTATGTTACTGTTACTCCGGACAATGTCTTATGAGTAGTATGATAGGAGGCAGAAGCGGCAATCGGGGCAGATGTGCCCAGACATGCAGAATGCCATATTCCGTAATGGGTGATAACCGTAGTCTTTTGGGGGAACAGGATAAGTATATTTTAAGTCCAAAGGATATCTGTACCTTAGACCGAATTCCTGATTTAATAGAGGCAGGTATTAATTCATTTAAAATTGAAGGGCGAATGAAACGTCCGGAATATGCAGCCGGAGTCACATATTTGTATGGTAAATATGTAGACTTATATTCTGAACTTGGTAGAGAAAAATATGAGTCTTATATTGTAAGTCATAAAAAAGAATTAGAGCAGGATATTCTAAAATTACAGGATTTGTATAATCGAGGAGGATTTTCAACAGGATATTATTATAATAAAAATGGGAAATCCATGATTTCTCTGCAACGACCGAATCATAGCGGGGTATTGGTAGGCACTGTAAAAAATACAAAGAACAACCAGATTGAATTTTCTCTTATAGAAGATATTTATCCTCAGGATATTTTAGAAATTAGAGAAGATAAGAGATATGAAAACAACACGAAAAAGGTTAAAACTAATCAAAACACCAAAGGAAATCCAAAGGATAAATATGGCGCCTCCAATAGTAAGCAAGGCACATGGAATAAAGGGTCTTTAAATGGCGACTGTATTTTTGAATTTACTGTTAAGGATGGAAAACAAAAGGGTGGATACTACCAGGTAAATATACCCAGAGGACTAGAAATACATTCTGGCAGCTTAGTTTATCGCACAAAAAATACAAAATTACTGGAAAATCTATTTGACCAATTTATTAAGAAAGACATCAAAATACCAATTGCAGGTAAACTTACTGTAATTGTTGGTAAACCTATAAAACTAACTTTAACGTGTAAAGAAGTCCAGGTAGAGATTACTGGTGATGAAATTGAAGAAGCTAACAGTCAGCCAGTAACTGAGGATAAAATTCGAAAACAGATGTTAAAGACCAATGAAACGGCTTATATGTTTAATGAATTAGAGATATTAATCACGGGTAATCCATTCATTCCTTTACAAAAATTGAATGAACTTAGAAGAAATGGGATTAGTGCCTTAGAGTCAGCAATTATAGAATCCTATCATCGAAATCCCACTAAACAGATAAAACTTCAACAAGAAAATGAAATGTTTCAGGATGATTTAAATGGGAAAGAAAACAGTAAAACCGGCATTCATATTGCTGTCCAAACAAGAGAACAGTTAGAGGCATCCCTTCTTTGGCCAGAAGTATCGGACATTTATTTGGAAAGTGACATAGTGCCATTACCAACATTGACGGAACTAAGTAAGTATATAAAAAGTAAAGGGAAACGCTGTTTTATTTTATTGCCTAGAATCTTTAGAAGCGCTACGTATCAATATTTTAAAAAGTATAAATATATATTGGAAGACAATACTATTGATGGATATATCTTACGGAATTTAGAGGAATATACATTTGTAAGGAATGAAATAGAGAACAGTGGTAATTTGAAAGAAATTATAACAGATGCCAATCTGTATGTAATGAATAATGAAGCAGCCTGTTTCTGGAAAGAAAAAAATATAACAAAGTTTACAGCACCTTTCGAATTAAATTATAACGAATTAATGGATTTAAAAGGGCTGTATTATGATATGATAGTTTATGGAAGAGTTCCGTTAATGGTATCTGCCCAATGTATAGTAAAAACAGGAACAGGTGGAAATTCCACTTATAATCATAGAGAAAGTGATTTACCATGCTGTGAACCGGGACTTAATAAAGTAGAATTAATTGATAGATTTCAAAAGAGCTTTCTGGTAAAACGCCATTGCAGGGATTGTTATAATACCATATACAACAGTCAATGTCTTTCGTTACTAGATAATAAAGATGAAATATTAAGAATACATCCAGCGAATATTCGGCTTGATTTTACTTTTGAAACAGCGGATGAAACGAAAGAAGTTATTGGTTCCTTTATTCAACAGTACTATTATAGTAATCCTCAAAAACTGGTAGGCAATAATTATACCAGAGGTCATTTTAAGCGGGGGATAGAATAAACGAAAGTTGAGGTGACTACATTTGATTAATTTAATTATTCAGATTGTAAAATATATTAACGTAATACTCATTTCGTTTTATACCTTTTATGCTTTTCGTATTTTTGGTATGTCAGATAAAATGATAAAAAATAAAATAAATGGTAAAATGAGACGTATTATTTATATTTTTCATTTTGTAAGCTATTTCATTCTTTTTTTAAATACAAAAAATTATAAAGTTGTGATACTTTATATGGCTGAACTAGTTGCGCTATTTGTGATTACGATAATTTATAAATGGATCTATCATAATATGATGCCACTTATCTGGAATAATATGATGTTTATGCTTGTTATTGGATATGTTATGTTAACCAGATTATCTTTTGATAAAGCATTAAAACAATTTGCTATTGCATCCGGAACACTACTATTATGTATTATTGTTCCAATTATTATAGATAAATTAAAACAGTTAAGAAAATTAGGATGGATTTATGGAATAGTCGGAATTGGTCTGTTGTTATCAGTATTAATCTGGGGAGTTGAGAACTATGGTGCTACTAACTGGATTAGTATATATGGAATTACGGTTCAGCCATCTGAATTTGTAAAGTTATTATTTGTTTTTGCGGTAGCATCCTTGCTTTCTCATAGAAAAGATTTTCACTTTGTAACATTAGTTACCATACTAGCGGCTGTACATGTACTAATTCTTGTTTTAGAAAAAGATTTAGGAGGCGCTTTAATTTTCTTCTTGACTTATTTATTCATGCTATATGTTGCAACGGCCCAACCATTATACTTGTTTTCGGGATTGGTTGCAGGAATAGGGGCTTCCCTAATAGCCTATCGCTTATTTAATCATGTTCGAGTTCGTGTCATGGCTTGGCAAGATCCTTGGACCTATATTGATAAAGAGGGTTATCAGATATCCCAATCTTTATTTGCCATTGGAACTGGCAGCTGGTTTGGAATGGGATTGACCAAAGGTTTACCTGGCAGCATTCCTGTTGTGGACAGTGATTTTATTTTTTCAGGAATATCAGAAGAAATGGGTGGAGTTTTTGCATTTTGCTTAATTTTAATTTGTGTCAGTAATTATTTAACTTTTGGTAATATAGCATTAAAAATGAAAGATGAATTTTACAAATTAATTGCCCTTGGATTTAGTACCATGTATATTTTTCAAGTATTTTTATCCGTTGGAGGAGTAACAAAACTAATACCATCTACCGGAGTTACTTTACCTTTCGTTAGTTATGGAGGAAGTTCTTTATTAAGTAGTATTATAATGTTTTGTATCTTTCAGGGACTTTATATTTTAAATCAGGATGGGAATGATAATTTTGATAAGAAAAAAGGGAAAACAAGAAAAACAGGAAAATCAAGTAAATCTTATGAAACACGCAAAGATTAATAAGTATGAAAATCTAAAAAATCAAAACAATCAGGAAAATGATGAAGAACGAAACATTGACACAGAAAATGTAAATGAAGAGCCCATAAATACCAAAGATAGAATTAATAAAGATATAATGAAAATAACATATATCTTTGTTGGTTTATTTGCTATTTTGTTAGGGTATTTTACCTACTTTATATTTGTAGACAGTGAAGAAGTAATTAATAATGCTTATAATAAAAGACAGGACCTTTTAACGGAACAAATTGTACGAGGCAGCATTTTGTCTTCTGATAATCAAGTTCTTGCAGTAACAAAGGTTAATGAATTACAGGGAAAAAGAGTATAGGGGATAATATAGTTACAACACTGGATACCAAGCTGCAAAAAACGGCCTATGAAGCCTTAGGTGATTATAAAGGAGCTGTTATAGTAATGGAACCATCCTCTGGAAAAATTCTGGCAATGGTATCAAAACCTGATTATGATCCTAATACCATTAATGAAACTTGGAATGATTTAATCAATAAAGAGAAGGAAAGTCAAAATGATGATACAAAGGAAAATGAATCTGCTCTGTTAAATCGTGCTACCCAAGGTTTATATCCGCCAGGTTCTACTTTTAAAATTCTAACAATACTTGAATATATTAGAGAAAATCCGGATTATGAAGACTATACCTACCATTGTGAAGGAACAGGAGTTTTTAACAGTGTAACCATAAATTGCTACAATAATAAAAAACATGGTGAAGTAAATTTATTAGAGTCATTTGCAAAATCCTGTAATACTTCTTTTGCCAATATAAGTACAAGTCTTAGTGCAGAAAGTTTTCGAAAGCTTTGTGATACATTTTTGTTTAACAACCCATTGCCTACAGATTTTGTCTATAATAGAAGTAGTTTTGTAATAGATAAAAAATCTGAGAACTATGAATTACCACAAACAAGTATCGGTCAGGGAGATACACAGATAACTCCGTTGCATAATGGGTTAATCGTGGCAACAATTGCCAATGGCGGTGCAATGATGAAACCCTATGTAGTGGATCATGTTGAAAATGAAAGCGGTATAGTAACGAAAAAGTATATGCCTGAAATATTTGATACTCTAATGACACCGGAAGAAGCCGACATTCTTACTTCGTATATGGCAGAAGTTGTAAATAGCGGAACTGCTACTGCACTAAGTGGTAAAGAATATTCCGTAGCTGGCAAAACAGGCTCTGCGGAGTACCAGGAAAATATGCCTGCTCATGCATGGTTCGTAGGATTCTCCAATATTGAAAAACCAGATATTGTTGTAAGTATTATTGTTGAAAGTGTAGGTACCGGAAGTGATTATGCAGTACCAATTGCAGCTAAAATATTTGACGCTTATTATGATGAATAGAACTTTTAAAGTGTAATATTTATGGAATGCAGCAAAACTGTAGTTTGTGCGAAATGCATAATTTTTAGTTGAACAAATTGGAAAAATGAGTTATACTGTTCAGTAGGAAAGTCGGAACACCATGAAACAGGAGGGATTGCGATGATTGAAGCAACGAGCTGTGGCGGTGTAGTTATATTCAGAGGAAAGATTTTACTACTGTATAAGAATTATAAAAATAAATATGAGGGATGGGTTCTGCCAAAAGGAACCGTTGAGGAAGGAGAAGAATATAAAGAGACAGCATTACGTGAAGTAAAAGAAGAAACTGGAACGGATGCATCTATTATAAAATATATTGGGAAAAGTCAATATACATTCAGCACACCTCAGAATACAGTAATAAAGGATGTTCATTGGTATTTAATGATGTCTGATAGC
>JAQSYR010000024.1 GCA_029256035.1 Anaerocolumna sp.
AAACGTTACTTTACGCAGTCGTGGCGGAATTGGCATACGCGCTAGATTCAGGTTCTAGTCCGGGTTTCCGGGTAGGGGTTCAAGTCCCCTCGACTGCATTCGATTGATTACCCTGAAAGTCTTTGTTTATTAGACTTTCAGGGTTTTCTTTTACTCAAATATCTTGATTACATATTAGCACTTTTGATTACATTTTCGATTACATCTTTTGTACCTTTGTAACCAGCTAAATTAATCACATTTTTGTTGACTTCTGACAAAAATACCCTCGAAAGACAAACCCTTCGAGGGTATTTTTATATGTCTATATTAAGTGGTTTTATTGGGGCAAATAAAAGGGTCTCTAAAATGCTACGCTCTTAACTTAGTATAAACATAGTCCACCATCAAGTCCTTGACCGTGTTGCCAAACTTCTCATCATCTAATATCTTCTCACAGAACTCCTTATTCTGCATCATACGGTCAACCACTATGTCCATAAAAGCATCGTTAAACGGAAATTTGAAATGTTCTTTGGAGTTATTTTGTGCTTGTGTCCGTAGCTGTTCGTTCTTTTCCATATCCGCAACAAACTGTTCCAGAACCTTATCCATATCACCAAACTCAGTTCCAAAGCGTTCGTTTAACTTCTCAATAAGTTCAGATAGAGGTGACTTTTCTACATCCTTACCAGCTTTACCAGCGTGTAAAGTGTTAGGCAAAGGTTCACCCTTCTCTAAGCTGATTGAACCTTCAAAAATCTTTTGTAACCGGTAATACTGCAAATTTACTTCATCATTTAGGTCGACTGTTCCAAACTTCTCACGAGGCAACTTTCGGAGCAAAAACTTAGAATAAGCAAAGAACTTATGCATGCCCTTATCATCAAGTCTGACAATGTTGCTTACAAACGAATATGTACGCACAAACTTTGTCAGGGTAGACTTAAATTCCTCCTGTTCCTCCTTATTTTTATCCTTGTACCTATCAACTGCTGGGTCAAGATAACTGTTAAGTACTCCAAAGTCTAAGTTGCCTTGCTTTTTGCTTGGCTTAAAGAACGCTTTAGCAAAGTTTTCAACCTCAGTATCCCAATAAACTCTGAACTCATCTAGCTTTGTTTTAAGGTCATAAACGATATTAGCATCTGTTGTTTGATCAATGGTACTTTCCTCATAGTACGGAGCAAATGCTGCTCGTATGTCTTCTGCTGAGTTTACGAAATCAAGTACAAAGGTATCTTCCTTTCCAAAACAAGCGCGGTTAAGCCTTGATAATGTCTGAACGGCCTTTACTCCGCTGAGTCTCTTATCCACGAACATAGTGTGCAATAATGGTTCATCAAAGCCTGTCTGATATTTCTCTGCAACCAATAAAACCTGATAATCTCCGCTGTTAAACTTCTTTGGAAGTTCAGCTTCTTTTATTTTATTGATGCCATATTCGGTATACTCCTCACCACCATCAGTAACAGTACCGGAAAAGGCAACTAATATGCCAAGCTCTTTTTGGTAACCCATCTTCTTAATATACTTTTCAAATTCAAAGTAATACCGCACAGCGTGAAGCCTTGAACCTGTTACAACCATCGCCTTAGCTTTACCACCTATCTTATACTTGGTTACGCTACGAAAGTGTTCAACGATAATCTGTGTCTTCTGTGCTAAATTGTGAGGGTGTAAGCTCAAGAACTTGCCTAATGCCTTGTTAGCCTTGCTTTTTTCATATCTCGGGTCATCCGTTATAGCCTTACCAACCTTGAAGTAAGTATCATAGGTCATATAATTCTTGAGTACATCCAAGATAAAACCTTCTTCAATTGCTTGGCGCATACTGTAAACGTGAAAAGCCTTAGGAGTACCTTTTTCGTCAGGAGTTCCAAACATCTCAAGTGTTTTTGCCTTTGGTGTCGCTGTAAATGCAAAGAACGATAGGTTCTTTAGCTTTCCGTGTGTTGCCATTTCTTTTACAATCTCGTCTTCACTGTCAGGTTCCTGTATTTCATAAACTGCCTCTTCTTCAGCTACCATCATAAGTTTTTCATCTTCTGAAAGCCCTGCATTTTCATCACCAATAACCGCCTTTAATTTCTGAGCAGCTTCGCCTGTTTGTGAGGAATGTGCTTCATCTACGATAACCGCAAAGCGCTTTCCGTTTAGGTTTTTTACTTTATCAACAACAAAGGGGAACTTTTGAAGAGTTGTTATAATAATCTTCTTGCCAGTATTCAGAGCACCTGCAAGCTGGGTTGAATTGTTATCAATCTTTACAACAACTCCGTCAGCGTGTTCAAACTGATAAATGGTGTCTTGTAGCTGCTTATCTAAAACAAGACGGTCTGTGATAACAATAACGCTGTTGAATATTATCTTATCGGTCTCATCGTGTAAGTTCTGCAAATGGTGAGCAAGCCAAGCAATGGAGTTAGACTTACCACTACCTGCACTATGCTGAATCAAATAATTATTACCTGTACCGTTGCTTTTCACATTTGATATAAGCTCCCTAACTGCGTCTAACTGGTGATAACGGGGGAAGATAATGCTTTCCTTTACCTTACCAGTATCGTCAGATTTCTTCTGTAAATGTATAAACCGATGGATAATATCAAGCAAGCTGTCTTTTTGTAAAACTTCATCCCAGAGATATGATGTACGGTAATTCCCGTTGCCCACAGGATTACCTTTGCCACCATTGTTTCCTTTATTAAATGGCAGGAAGTAGGTGTCTGCACCAGCGAGTTTGGTAGTCATATAAACCTCGTCCATATCTACTGCGAAATGCACAAGACAGCGTGACTTAAAACCAAGTAAGACCTCTCGTGGGTCACGATCATATTTGTACTGACGCTTTGCATCCTCGATTGTTTGCCCTGTAACTTGATTTTTCAGCTCAATGGTAGTAACAGGTAACCCGTTTACAAATAAAACTACATCAATCGAGTTCTCATTCTTAAGGCTGTAATGCACCTGACGAGATACTGATAAAATATTTCTATTATAATTCTCCACATCTGTTAGGTTCATATTGCTTGCTGGCTTGAAGTAACAAAGGCTAAATTTAGCAGGTGCATCAACAATCCCCTTACGAAGAACATGCAACATACCGTGCGTATCTAAATCCTTGTGTAGTCGTTTTAAGAAGTTATTTTCAACGACCAAGTCACCGTGTTTAGCAACAAGCTTGTTCCATTCTTTTGGTTGAGTTTCCTTTAAAAACTTAAATAATTGAGCTGTATCAATAGCGTATACACGGTTAAAGTCCTTAGGGCCACCTTTAATATAGCCACCCTTATCTATAAGACTATATTCAATTTCTCTTTCAAAAGTTATTTCCTTTATGTTGATTGCCATTAAATCGCCACCTTTCCTGTAACCGCTTCACTGATGACGCTTTTACGGTATGCTTTAAGCTTTTCTATCTGTGAGTTTATGTCAGTTATAAAGGAGTCTATTGCATTGGTTTTACGTTCGAGGTAGTCGACAGTGGCTTGTTGTTGGTCGAGTGGTGGCAACATAAATCTTACCTTGCTTAACGAATCAATACCTACATTTCCCTGCGTATTAGAATTTATATACTGTGTAACCTCTTGAAAAAATGCGTATGACTTCAGATAATAAAACAGATATTTTCCGTTAGTTATAACGTTATTAGGATGAATAGTTACACAAGAATAAGAAACTAAAAAATCTTTTTCTATGTCAACATAACAAATTGTACCTATCGTTGCGTATCTTGCAAAAATTATATCGCCAATAACTGGTTTTATTTTTCGAGATAATACTAAATAATCTTCGTCAGAAATTTGCTTACAGGAAACAAAATCTATCGCACTAGCATTTTCTAATAAATCACCAGTCATAATATATGGCTTTCCGTCAGTAACTGAATCTGGCATATAGTGGTCGATATCACCAATTTTTTCTATAGCATATCTGATTTTGCTAATAATCCATCCCTCGGGTATCTCACCAATCCATTCAATGCCGCTATCTTTCATCTTGGCAGTTTTATCAAGTCCTTTAGTAACGGTCTCGCTTATAATCGCTTGCCGCTTTTCTTTAAACAAGTCAATCAGCTTTTGCTTGTCTGCAATAAGGGTGTCTATGGCGGTGGTTCTGCGGTCGAGGTAGCCAACGATGGCTTGTTGAGTTGCTAAAGGGGGAAGTGGTATTTTAATTCCATTCATGTCAGATTGTGTTAATTTATTTAATATAGAACCATTTATATATTCATTATAATCAACAGTATTAAGCGTAAATGTTAAGTATTTAGCCAAAATCATATCATTTGTCTTTAATACATGGATGTGATTATTAGCCCAGATTTTCTCGTTTACATAAAAAGCAACTGGTCTTGATTTATCAAAAAATGGAGCTCCATCTTCACCAAGCAATACAAGTTCTTCGTTAAATATAAAATCATTAACGTAATCAACTATATTCCCTGCACCCCAATAAGGAATATCTCCAACCATATTTCCCCTGAGACCTGCTTCAATTGGTACTCTTTTACTATCCATACAATTAGTTACATATTTAATCGGAGCCGTTTTCCATGTTATAGGTATCTCACCAACCCACTCAATCCCACTATCTTTATATTTTGCATACCGTTTCATTCTGCCAACACCTCCAAGAGGTTTTTAGCTATCTTTTCTTCAAGTTCCTTAATCTCTGCCATAATATCTGCACTTACCCTAAGTGGAACAAACTTATAAAAGTGCCTTGTAAATGGTATTTCGTAGCCAATCTTTGTTTTACTTTGGTCAATCCAAGCATCAGTCACATGGGGAAATACTTCACGCTTAAAATATTCATTTATATCCTCTTTTAGAGGAACGATTTCAGTATCACGCAAGCTACTATCTGCCTTTTTATTACCTTTTTTATCAAGCTCTGGCTTACCTTCATTATCATAAACAGGACGCTCAACAGTTATCTTGCTGTAACCAAAGTCAGCATTATCGAAGTCTTTGTAATCTTCGTGTGGCTCAAACATCGAATAAAGTCTGACAAGGTCAGCACGATTTTGCTCGTTTATAACATTACGCTTATTACCAAGCGATTTGCGCATCTTTTCAAAGTAAGACACGCCATTTACAAGCCTAATCTTACCTTTGCGGCGGTCAGCCTTTCTATTTGTTAATATCCATACATATGTAGAAATACCTGTGTTATAAAATAACTGGTCTGGTAGTGCCACAATTGCTTCAAGTAAGTCATTTTCAATAATCCATTTACGTATCTCACTTTCACCGCTACCAGCATCCCCTGTAAATAAAGGTGAGCCATTGAAAACAATTCCAAGTCTACTGCCACCTTTATCCTTAGGTGTCATTTTTGAAATCATATGTTGTAGAAATAGTAAGGAGCCATCGGATATTCTTGGAGTTCCAGCTCCAAAACGGCCGCTAAAACCTTGGTTCAAGGCTTCGTCCTTAATGAACTTCTCAACCTTTTTCCATTCAACACCAAACGGAGGGTTAGATAGCATATAATCAAAGGTTTGTCCGACAAAACCATCTTCTGAAAAGCTATTGCCAAGTACAATTTTACTATTCGTGTTACCTTTAAGTATCATATCTGATTTGCAAGTGGCATAGGTTTCAGGGTTCAACTCTTGCCCAAAAGGAATAACCGTAGTCTTTGTGTTGGTCGCAATCATCTTATTCTGAGCAACAGAAAGCATACCTCCGGTTCCGCATGCAGGGTCAAATATAGTAACTACCTTGCCTTCCTTTGTCATCTCGTCCATATCCGGGTCAAATAACAGGTCTACCATCAGTTCAATTACTTCTCTTGGAGTAAAGTGTTCACCAGCAGTCTCGTTAGAAAGTTCTGAGAAGCGGCGGATAAGTTCTTCATACATATATCCCATTTCGAGGTTGTCCACATTATCTGCTGCAAGGTCAAGCTCTGAAAATTTCTGTACAACAAGGTATAAAAGGTTTGCTTTCTTAAGTTTCTCTATAACTGTGAATATCTCAAACTTATCCAGTATGTCTTTAACATCGTCTGAAAATCCATTTATATAATCTCGCAAGTTGGTATCTATTGCGTTTGAATCATCTATAAGCTTAGCAAAGTCAAACTGGCTAACATTATAATAATCGTGTCCTGTAAGCTTTTTAAAGATAGGTGTCTTGTTACTAACAGTTAATGTTTTATTCATTTCAAGTATCTTATCTTTCGTTGGTGCGAGCACACAATCAAAACGGCGTAGCACTGTAAATGGAAGAATTACCTTTCCGTATTCACTCTGCTTAAAATCACCACGCAATAGGTCAGCAACACTCCATATAAAGTTGGCTTTGTCTGTAAAATTCATCATATCGTCTCTCCTTAAAATAAGTTTTCCCATTCGATACTGCTAATATCTTTTAACTTTGCTCTGCGTATAGCTGCTCTTAAACCTGCGTTGCTTTTAAAGTAATCTAAAATGTCAATCGGTATAGAGTTCCTTGCAAATGCTGATAAATCACGCAACTCGTTAGCTTCATCAGAAGTAAGCGTAAGCGCCTGAATAATATTTTCCAATAAATCACCTTGGGGAGGGTCATTCTTACCGTTTTCTATCTGAGAAATGGTCATTTTATGTCTTTGTACAGTGGCTGCAAGTTGCTCTTGTGTAATCTGCTTTGACAGTCTGAGTTTTCTGAGATAATCTCCAAATTCGTTTTTGCTCAAAAGCAACAGCCTCCTCCCTTAATGTATGTAAATAAACTTATTTACTTATTATAAAGCAATGCCGCTTCAATGTCTACAGGTTTACTCTAATATTTTCATCAATTTACCAGTTGTTTTAAAAAGGATGCCTATGTAGGTACTATGAAACTTTATAAAAACTTATAGTAAAAATACAGAATATGACACAATAGATTATTCTTAAACTTGCTGTTTTGAAGTGTTATTCTGCGAAAAATTCTTACCGGCACTGAATATTCTTTCTACTTGAAATTCTGATTACGAAATAGAAACCGGTCTTCCAGTAGACAGAAACCAACTTAATTATACTTAACTATCTTTCCCTTGTTACCTCTTTATATTACCTTTTATCCCCTTCATCTACCTTCCTAACCATTCAAATCTTAATTCTCTTTTAATTTGACAATTTATATATTATGGTTTACAATTTTGGTAGGTTATGGTAAGTCATATATAAATAAGGGGCACATATAAAATAGTCACATACAAACGCCTTTGTTTGACAGCATACTTTTTTTGTTTTATACATATCGCTATTCGGTATGAATAAAGCAAAGGTGGTGATTATATGGATAATAATACAAAAGAGCTTTTAATTTTTTTACTTGGTATATATGGAGAGCGCATTAGTACTTACTTCCAAACCTTAATAACCGGCTCAGACTTCAATAGTCTATTGTTTCTGGTCGTACTATTTTATGTAGTACATAGAGCTGGAACTCCCTCTAAGTAAATATAAGCTTTTCTTAACCCGGTAATAAGTCGTTAGGCTTTTGCCGGGTTAATTTCTGGTATTTTATCAGTTTTCCTCTACTAAATTATAAATATTAATTTTCGTTACCTTTCAACAATATTTAAGAGGTAATAGTGCAATCTAACTTTTAGTTCAGGGGTCATTTTAAAGTATATCTAAACTTGATTCTTCAGCATGTCATTCTGCAAAAATTTCCTACTGGCACTACACAAGAATATGGTACTCCGATATAAACTAATTGTATTTAACTATTAAAGAGCCATGAAGTCAGTCATAGCCGAATGAAACTCGAAAAAGATACTTGACTACAGTATACGTGGCCGTTTACTGTAGATGTATCAAATAAAAGAGTTCTTTTCGTTTACACAAATATTTAATACTAATAAGCCTGCTAACACAGGTAAAACAGCCCGATTATGTCAAAGAAATTATTTGCATCGTTTCGTTGACAAATTGGTTGAATTACTATAAATACGAGAGGATGATAACGATGGATTATGGTTACAGCAGGTGCAGCACTGATGAGAGTCGACAAGACATAGACAGACAATGGCATGAACTTAAACAGAGAGGTATCAAGGATGAGAACATCTACTGGGAATATGTTTCCGGGAGCAAGGATACCAAGATTGAGTGGAACAGGTTGCTAAGTGTGGTATCACCTATGGACTCAATAGCCTGTACAGAGGTCAGCAGATTAACCCGTTCAACTAAACAACTGTGTGAAATAATTAAATTTGCAAGGTCAAAGCAGATAAAACTTATTATAGGCACTTTTGTGTGGATTGTACAGGCGAGGCGAGCTAGACCCTATGACTCAGGGCATGATTATGATGTGGGGAGTCTTCGCCGAAATGGAAAAGTCCATTATCTCTCAGAAAGTTAAAAGCGGAATGGTTAATGCGCCTGTAAAGGTGCAGCAATATGTAGACCTACTACTATAGTTGACAACCTACCCAACCTCTTTTTACGACACTACCCTAAATATATAAGCAAAGAAATTAACATATCAGAGCTGGCTCGGCTGTGCAATGTCAGCCGGCAAACCATATATAAATATGCAGGTATTTATACCGGGAAACCATTTCGAATAAAACCTATGCTGTTATGTACAAAATGTGGATACAGGCGCTACCTTAAACGCAGCAGCAAACGCCAAGGCACCTGTCCTTTATGTAATGATATGTTAATACCTACCGACGGCCGTCTTCGGAAGGTTGTTGAGTCCTTATCTATGTCTGAGTATCTGATTGCATTTGCAATGAGTGATACATATACAACCACAGGGATGTGTACTGCCGAAATCAACATAGGCTTTTGTGAACCTTATGATAATTTCATCTTCTCGGGTCTTCCAAAACACTTTGAATTTGTATCTGATCGGTACGGTAACCAAGCCCCATATGCGTTAAATTATGTGCTTAATCATCTTGGTAAGTCTATGTCGATGATTATGTTTGATTACTACGGACACCCGGAGCGTCACCCACCAACAGATAAGGTACTTAAACAGGCAATTAATGAGCTGTATGCTTGGGCTAAGGATATTTAGGAGACAAAGTGGTCCGTGTATATATTAGGGGGTTGGCTCTGATAGGCCAATATAATCTATATAAATTATCAGTCTTCGCCAAGAACGTATACGGATGTTTTTCTTAATAGCAAAAACGTATATGAAATTATCTGTCTTCTTTAAAACGTATAATGAAGCTTCATTCTATAATAAAAAATAAAGATAAATCAGCTATAAGTCCTGTGTTTGAGGATGTTACGGCTGTTTTACTGTGTATAGGTGGAATAGGATAATTTTTTGCTATTTTTTCGTTTGCTTATCATTGCCTTAAACTTGTTCACTTTTCCCCTTAATATTTTTACACAACAAAAAGCACCTACCTTTTATAGTAGATGCTTAAATATTTAATATAAGTTATTTCGTGGGGCGGCACTCCCATCATCTCTTTAAGACCTATGCAAGCATAGGAGCGATAGCAGCCTATTCTATCCTCAAATAACTTATATAATTACTATATGCAATAAATTCACTTTCTATAATTATATTACCATCAGTTATAAAAACAGTCAAGTGATTTCTTTGTATTTCCATGCTCTATTATTCTCAATGTAATTTTGAAGCTGACTATCTCTTAAGGGATACATCGTTCTATAACCCATTTTACCATCACCCGAAATTCTTACAGCAACAGTTACATATTTTGTATATTTCCTTATAAAACATATACTATCATCATTTGGATTTATACTGATATAGTCTGGGTTTTGTATAATATCAGGAATATCTTCTAAGCATTTATCAAATTCCTCACTGCTTGAAAAATCCTTCCTATGTTTTTCAGTATATTTTACTCTGTCGCTCCAAAATAAAATATCTTTATCAGAAGACAATCTATCTTTAAGCTCTGGTTTTTGTTTTGAAATAAAATTAATAATATTGCAATCCAATTTACCAATTGGAACATATTTAATTTTATCAGAAAAAGTAGCAATATCTAATTTTCTTATGCCCATTTCAATTTCCCTCATTCGTACATAATAATTAATTATATACCAAATAGTGCTAAAAGTGAATACTTGTATCAAAATATTACCAGAAAGGCATCAATCGAAATGATACCTTCCATTATTCAATATGTATTACTCTTGTAGCAGTTTTAAATCTATCATCGGCGTTCTACAGTAGTTTATGTCCCGTATCTCATTTTGCGTCCATATACAAAAAATTAAAGTACTATGCCTTAAACAAACAACTATCTTATTGAATATTTGAAATAGATAGTTGTTGATTACACTTTTAGATTACACCTTGATTACACTTAAAGAAGATGCAGTGCAAATCCCCTTTCTTTAAGCCTATTTCTGAATCATAGTACGGGTTCAAGTCCCGTCGACTGCATATAGCGGAATGAATATCTGCAAAAAAACCTTGTAAACTATTTACAAGGTTTTTTATGTTGAAATCATTTCTTAATTCTATTCTTTATAATGGGTCTAGACCATCTTTTACTATGAATTAAGGCTAGATTGCTTCTTCGAAAGATAAGGAAACGCCTGTATATCATCTTGTAACATATGGCCAACAATAACTTTATAATGCAGATGCTTTTAACTCACCTTTAAAATAGGATTCTCGTAATTTAAGGGTTTCTTCCAAAAGCTCACTATGTATCTCCTTATGTTGCTCATAATTTGGGTAATTGGCGATTTTTAGTAATTCTTCTTCATAAGAAAAATGCTTTTTCATATGATTAATCAGCAAATGTAATTGTATCAGCATTTTCTCCTGATCTGTTTCAGATAGTCCCATATGAATTAGTGCATTCCCAAGCTCTAACAGGACTTTATGATGATCATCAATTTCTCTATTCCCACTTTCCCACTCTCTACGCCATTCTATATGAATAGATGCCAGGGCAAGTTTTTCATCTTCTGCTGCTACAACTACTCGGTTTCTGCCAGATTCTTTTGCTTTATATAATGCTTTATCTGCTTCTTTATAAGCAATTTCCAACGCATCATTTCTTTCCGCTTTTATTTGAGCTACTCCTATACTTATAGTAGTATTTAATTCTTTTTCGCTTACTATTAAAATATGTTCCTCAATAATTTCTCTAAGTTTTTCAGCAATTTCCTTTGCCTCAGTTATGGATACATGGGTTAGCAGAATCAAAAATTCTTCCCCTCCCCACCTTGCTACAACATCACTGTCCCTTACATTTTTCTTAAGTAAGAAAGTCACTTCTTTGATGACTGCATCTCCAACAGGATGTCCATAGGTATCGTTGAAATATTTAAAATGGTCTATGTCAATTAAAAGAATACTAGAATCATAACCATAGCGACTCATAGATGATATTTCCTGCTTAATTAATTCTTCTCCTCTTCTTCTGTTACAAAGAGATGTCATAGGATCACAGAAAGCAAGATATTCAAGGACCTCGTTTTTTTCTTCTAGTTCCTTTTGTTGGGCAGCAATATGCCTTTTTTGCTGGATATGGGCTGAAGCAGACTTCCATGATATTATGGAAAGGCAGATACCAATAGCAACTGCTGCTATTCCATTTACCCTGTTAGACAATAAAATGGCAGTATTGGTCTGAGCTAAACCAAGTCCAATAAATAATACAACATAGCTTGCCATATAGGTAATGACCGCAAATAGGGGCCTGAGTAAAAATACAGCTCCAATCATAGTGCATACGATTAAAAAAGCTATTATATTTTTTGATATCATCTGGTCAATACACGCTACTATGATTCCAAAACCAAGTACAATAAAAATGGTCATATATTGCAGAGTTACCAAAAGGCCAATATTTTTCTTCCTCCTAAGTAATTTGGACAAAATTCCAATCAATCCCATTATACTAAACACTGTATAATGGCTTATTTTTAGCCAGGTTTGCCACTCTACTTCTGTAGAAATATTATTAGAAAGATTTTTAAAGCTCACAAGGATAATTGCCACTATATTCGTTATCATTGTTAAAGCAGATACGTAGAATACTCTCCTTGCATTCAATAGTACCATTTCATCTTTCACAGATAAATATTCCATTGATTTATCTGCAATGTATGATTTTAATTTATGAATTATATTTTGCTTACTATCTCTGCTGTTCAAGTGCTATCTCCTCTCTACGGGGGATTATTCTGCTTCATCTATAGGTCTAATATATCATAAACACTAGAAATTGAAAACAGCTTTATAAAAATTATGCCATATTTTGTCGGATAAAGAAAATTAAAAAGGCTTAATCCCAAGAAACAAGTTCTCAAGATTATAGCCTTCCTTAATTTTTATCATAAATAATTTATTGAATTATTATCATAAATTATTTTGATAAATTATTTTTTTATATTTTTAATATAAATTTTCTATGTTAGATCCTGAATTAAGCTATTTTAGATTTTGCAACTTCTGCTAAAGAAGTGAAGCCAGCAGGATCGTTAATAGCCATGTCAGATAACATTTTTCTATTAATTTCAACACCAGCAACTTTTAAGCCGTGCATTAATTTGCTGTATGAAAGTCCGTTCATTCTAGCAGCAGCATTGATTCTTGCGATCCATAACTGTCTGAATTGTCTCTTTCTTTGTCTTCTTCCTGCGAAAGAAGAAGTTAAAGCTCTCATAACTGATTGTTTAGCTACTCTATATTGTTTAGATCTAGCGCCTCTGTAACCTTTTGCTAGCTTTAATACTCTATTATGTCTTTTTTTAGCGTTCATTCCGCCTTTAATTCTTGCCATGTCTTATTTCCCTCCTTTAACCAAATCTTATAGATAAGGCATAATCTTCTTCATGTTCTTTAATTTAGTTCCATCTACTAAAGTAGCTTTTCTAAGATTTCTCTTTCTCTTAGTGCTCTTCTTTGTTAAGATATGGCTTTTGTAAGCTTTCATTCTCTTTAATTGACCTGTTCCTGTTTTTTTGAAGCGCTTTGCTGCTGATTTACTTGTTTTAATCTTAGGCATGATATTTCCTCCTTAATTATGATACAATCAAATTCAATCCCTTATTTTCCCTAAGGTTGTCCAATTGTCTTATTTTTATTATTTAAGACACTTTACAATCTTTTTTTACTAGCTGCTTTGATTGCAAAATGTTTTTAGCGTTTTTCAGTTAGAAACATTATCATGCTTCTACCTTCTAATTTTGCAGGTTTCTCAACGATTGCTACATCTTCAAGCTTTGAAAAGAAATCATCTAAAATCTGTTTACTGGATCCCATATGCGCCATTTCACGGCCACGGAAACGAAGAGCAACTTTTACCTTATCACCTTTTGTAATAAACTTACGTGCTTGATTAGCTTTCGTAAGAAGGTCATTATCATCAATGTTTGGTGACAAACGAATTTCTTTTACATCCGTTACTTTCTGCTTCTTTTTCGCTTCTTTTTCTTTTCTCGCCAGTTCATATCGATACTTACCGTAATCAATAATCTTGCATACCGGTGGTTTGGCAGTTGGAGCAATCTTTACCAAGTCAAGATTAGCTTCTTTTGCTAAATTTAAAGCGTCCTTCGAAGACATGATGCCTAACTGTTCGCCTTCTTCTCCAACTAAACGGATTTCTTTGTCTCTAATCTGCTCATTAATCATTAAATCGTTAATAATAGTACACCTCCATAGGTCTGAAAATAAATTGATAAACAACACTTATTGCTATATTGTTGTATAGGGGCAATTTTAGCAATAAAAAACGTGGATAGCACAGACCATCCACGTTTCAAGTTCGATTACATATCTAAACCAGCCATATCGCTGGAATTATCTTGAAATATTAACCAAAGTCACGCATACACAGGTGCTAAGGTGAGAGTGGATACTCTGCTTTGTTCTTTTGTAAATCATTAAATTAATATAAATGATTCACAAGCTAAATCAGTATATCATATTCTAAGTTAACTGTCAACACTTATTCTCGCCCAAATTCAGACAATTTTAAATCTTTGTTTCGATCAAGCACAGTTTTAATGCTCCAGCTATGCACAAATAATAATAAAGGATTTCCTTTTAAGTCTTTTACTTTTTTGGTGTCGGAAGTAACACTAAGTTTACTTATATCTATCCCTTTATTCTCAATCCAGCGGATATGCTCATAGGCTAAAGGCTCCAGACGAATCTCAACACCGTACTCGGATTCTAATCGGAATTTCAATACATCAAATTGAAGTACACCTACTACACCTACAATAATTTCTTCCATTCCAGTATTAAATTCCTGGAATATCTGGATAGCACCTTCCTGTGCAATCTGTGTAATGCCCTTTAAGAACTGTTTTCTCTTCATAGTATCTACTTGACGAACTTTTGCAAAATGCTCCGGTGAAAAAGTAGGAATGCCTTCATATTCATATTTTTCACTTGGAATACAAAGAGTATCACCAATGGAGAAAATGCCGGGATCAAACACTCCTATTATGTCTCCTGCATAAGCTTCCTCTACTATTTTTCTCTCCTGTGCCATTAACTGCTGTGGTTGGGATAAACGCAACTTTTTCCCACCCTGCACATGATTTACTTCCATTCCAGCTTCGAATTTACCAGAGCAGATTCTCATAAATGCAATTCTATCCCTGTGGGCCTTATTCATATTTGCCTGAATTTTAAATACAAAGGCAGAAAATTCATTCTCCAGGGGATCAATCACTCCTCCTGTTGACTTTCTAGAAAGTGGAGAAGTGGTCATGGATAGAAAATGTTTTAAAAATGTTTCTACACCAAAGTTGGTCAGGGCAGAACCAAAGAATACCGGAGTCAGCTCCCCTTTTCTTACTAATTCTAAATCAAACTCACTACTTGCTCCATCTAAAAGGTCAATTTCATCGGTTAGAATTTCATGATTTTCCTTGCCTATTAAGGTATCCAAAGATGGATCACCTAGTTCAACCTCAACGGTTTCTACTGCTTTTTGTCCATTATTCGCTGCAAAGAATCTAGTAATGTGTTTGGACTTTCTATCATACACACCTTTAAAATTCTTACCGGAACCAATTGGCCAGTTAATAGGACAGGTACGAATTCCAAGTACCGTTTCAATATCATCTAAAAGCTCAAAAGTATCTTTTGCTTCCCGGTCCATCTTATTTATAAAAGTAAAGATTGGAATTCCACGCATAACGCAAACCTTAAATAATTTCTTCGTCTGGTTCTCAACACCTTTGGATGCATCAATTACCATGACAGCAGAATCTGCAGCCATTAAGGTTCGATACGTATCTTCTGAGAAATCCTGGTGCCCTGGTGTATCCAATATATTAATGCAGTAATCTCCATAATTAAATTGCATAACAGAAGAGGTAACAGAGATACCACGTTGCTTTTCAATTTCCATCCAGTCAGAAACTGCATGTTTTTCTGTCTTTTTACCTTTTACAGAGCCTGCCAGATTAATTGCACCACCATAAAGCAATAGTTTTTCAGTTAATGTGGTCTTACCGGCATCAGGGTGTGAGATTATGGCAAATGTTCTTCTTTTTTCAATTTCTTTTTTATAATTAGCCAACGCAAATCCTCCATACATTTCCTTATATATATTGCTCCTGCAGCATTGCTGCAAGTAATTTTTATTTTCAAAACCACTTCATCATATAATAAATGGAAGACTATTGTCAAGGGGTTTTCAACATGCACTTGCTTTATATACTCATTTGATGCACTCATTTATATACACAATTGATATACTTGCTTTAAATCACCTGATTATACAAAGTTTAATATTCCAACATTTATTTTTCATCATTCTCCAGAAGCTTTTTATAAGTTCTATCAATTCCTACTGCTCCAAGAGGCGCAGTTATTAATATAGATAATACAGCTACTGTTAAGATAATGTGCCCCGCATTTAATCCCATAGATAACGGGACCGCACCAATTGCTGCCTGTACCGTAGCTTTTGGTGTATATGCAATCATGCAGAATAATCTTTCTTTGGTGGTAAGCTGTGTTTTAAGTAAACTAACCCAAACACCGACCATACGAAATACTAATGCACCAAAGATTAATAAAACAGCTTGTATTCCTGCTGCCTGAACATATTTTAAGTCCACAGTAGCACCTACTAGTACAAATAAAAGCACTTCTGCTGCTACCCAAAGTTTGTTAAATTTTAAAGACAAACGTTTGGCCAACAAGCCATATTTTTTTAATATTGTTGCTGACATACTTACAACACCGATTAGTCCAGATACAGGAAGAATATGCTCTAAATTTGTTTCTAATGCAATTAACAGAAAGGCTATGCTAAGCAATATAAGAACTTTCACTGAATCACGCATATGAAATAGTTTAAAAAATTTTACTGATAATATTCCGGAGAAACTGCTGCCAATACTGTCCCAATAACTGCAGCTTCTATAATTGAAACCCCAAGGAGCTTTGGTGCTAATACCACAACTCCAAGTATTTCGAAGCTAGCTGGTATAAAGCACATAAGTACTGCTGGCCTTCCAACCTTTTTTAAGTCTTCCATGTCCATTGCAAGCCCAGCTCTTGTTAATATGATTACCAATGCCAGTTTTCTTAAATCCGGCGAAATGGATAAAATGGAATCATCTAATAAGTTCAGTGCATAAGGACTTAATATCATCCCTGTTAATAACATTCCAACCAGACTGGGTAGTTTTAGTTTTTGAAAAATATGATTTGTATTATATGGTATCATATAAAAGTTATTTAGTATGTATAAATTAATTTTCTTTATTAAGGCATTATCCTGTGTACCCTTTAATATTTCCTGTAACTCTTTGATATAATAATGCCATTCATTAATAAATTCCTCATATTTCTTTATATCCGCCGTATTAATCCACTTTTGCACTTTTATTTTTGTTTTATTTTTATATTTACATTCATTCACCTGAAGGAAATATTTAAAACTCCTATCTTCATATAATCTTCCTAAGGGAAAGAGTCTGCAAAACCCAGGTCTGAAACCGTGAATGTTACATCTACCTTCGTCACTTAAAAAAGAACATCTTTCATCTGAACCAACCATCTTGAGATTTGGTAATATAATTCCATCCACAACATTTAATTCAATCCTGTTTTTCAGCAATTCTTCAAAGGTTGCATTTTGATATTTTTCTATTTGGTAAAGGTCAAATGGATCTAGAAGTATGGAACTGCCCATTCCCCTGCAACAGTCAAAGCATCCTTTGCAGCCATGGCAATCTGTTTTTACCAGATCATTCCCACCATATAATTTACCATCAGAAATTTCATCCAAATTAATATTTCTTTCCATTGTATTTTCCTCTCACTCATGAA
>JAQSYR010000025.1 GCA_029256035.1 Anaerocolumna sp.
GCAGATAGAAGTCAAATTTTATCTGCTTTTTTAAGGTCATACTTTTCATCGGGTATGACTTTTTATTGTGGGAGAACATTTACCTAGCTAGTAAATGTCAATGTAGTTTCTGACCGACTACTCTCCCATTATTTTAATGTTGTGGTCAGATTATGAAAGGTAGGTCAGAAAATGGCAGATAAATGGACAGACGATCAATTAACATTATTGAAATCATTATATAAAGATTTTACTAATGAGGAATTAATACAACAATATTTTCCGAATAGAACAAATCGGTCGCTAGAATCTATTGCAAGCAAATACAATTTTTCTGGTAAAACAGAAGAAACAATGAAACGAGTTAATAAAATTAAAGGTACAAAAACTGCTGAAAAGATCAGAGGAATAAAACGCAGTAAAGATACTAAAGAAAAAATATCTAAAAACAAAAAAGAATACTGGAAAACTCATGAAGTTGGTGAACATTTATTACATCCAACAGATGAAACAAGACGAAAAATGAGTAAATCTAAAAAAGCAATTGGAAAATGGAAAGGTAATTCTAACCCTAGACATATAAATCCGCTAAATGGAGAAATGAATGGTAAATGGAAAGGTGGAATTACTGATTTATATCAAGAGCTAAGAAGTGATACTAAAGACTGGCAAACTAACTCAATGGATTTTTGTAAATATAAATGTATTGTTACTGATAAATCATTCGATGAAGTTCATCATTTAATTCCTTTTAAAGATATTATGAAAGAAACATTTAATATTCTAAATTTAGATATGAGAAAGAATATGTCTAAATATAAGCAAGATGATGTTGATAGCATTAAAGAAACATTAAAAATATTGCATATCAGTTATGGGTATGGAATTTGTTTACGCAAAGATATACATAAATTATTTCATGATAATTATGGATATTTTAATAATACACCATATCAATTTCTTGATTTTGTTTATAGATTAGATGTCGGAGAATTTGATAAATGGTTAAAAGAAAATAAATTACAATTATATATTAATTATCAGATTATTGATTATTTAGAAAGCAGTTTATTATTACAACAGACTGCTTAATTTTATTATATGAAAGAGGTGAGCACTATCGCTGGTAAGGCTACAAAACTTGAAACTGTCACTAAAAATGTTAGTGCAAAAACTCAAGTAAATAAAGATGTAAAAATCAATATTAAACAACATGATAATACACCTAAAGAATTTAGGTGTACATGCTGTGGTAATACATATTCAAAACAACAAGGAAACTTTATGCCATCAAACTTTGAGACATTTAAAGGTAATGGTGGATACATTGACACTTGCAAAAAATGCACTGATCAACTTTTTGAATACTTAACGAATTTTTATATGGGGAACGAAGAAAAAGCGATAGACCATATATGTATGATGTATGGTCTTTATTTTAATGAATCTCCTTTAGCTGCTAGTAAGAAAATAAGTGCTGATAGGAGTAGATTGTCTACATATTCAAGTAAAATTCAGATTAAACCTTGGATTGGTAAAACTTATTTAAATACCATTACTGAACGCATTGAAGAAGAAAAAGGAAATGTAATTGAATCATTAGAAGACGTTAAAGATTCAAAGAAAGCAAAATTGAAATCTGTTAAGTTCTTTGGGGTAGGTTTTGATGATGAAGATTATCCATATCTTGAAGATGAGTATCTCGATTGGACTACTAGACACGAGTGTTCAACTAAAGCACAAGAAGAGGTATTTAAACAAATTTGCTATGCACAATTAGATATTTTAAAGGCAAAGAAAAAAGGTCTTCCAACTAAGGATTTAACAAAAACTCTTCAGGATTTATTGGCAACAGCTAATCTCCAACCAAAACAAACTAAAGAAAATACTCTTGCTGAACAAAACACTTTTGGCACTTTGATTAGAAAATGGGAAAATGAAAAGCCGATTCCTGAACCAGACGAAGAATGGAAAGATGTAGATGGAATTGTTAAGTATATTACCATTTATTTCTTGGGACATCTTTGTAAAATGATGGGTATAAAGAATTCATATGCGCGAATGTATGAACAGGAAATGGATAAATACAAAGTAGACAAGCCTGAATACGAAGATGACGATGAAGCACTATTTGATGCTGTGTTTGGTGGTGGTTTAGATGATTCAGACTAATAAAAAAACAGAAAAAGAAGTAGCTAATGATAAAGCAAGTAAAATAATGGACGGAGTAGCTACTTGGTGTAGTTTCTATCGTTCTAATCCTCATAGATTTGCAAAAGATTATTTGGGAATTACATTAAAATTATTTCAAATGATACTTTTATATATGATGAATGCTAGTAATTACTTTATGTACTTAGCTGCTCGTGGACAAGGTAAGACGTGGTTAACTGCTGTATTTTGTGTAACCAGATGCATTTTATATCCGGGTACAAAAATATGTGTCGGTTCAAAAAATCGTAATCAAGCGAATGAAGTTTTAGAAAAAATAACCACAGATTTAATGATTAATTCAGATAATTTAAGAATGGAAATAAGTGATTATTCAGTTGGTCAAAATAAAGCATATATAGAATTTAGAAACGGATCTTGGATAAAAGTTATAACGGCTTCAGATTCAGGTAGAAGTGCTAGAGCGAATGTCTTGATTACTGACGAATTTCGTATGGTTGACAAAAATATCATTAATACTGTTTTAAGAAAATTTCTAACAGCTCCAAGAAATCCAAAATATTTAAATAAAAAAGAATATAAACATTTAGCTGAAAGAAATAAAGAAATTTATATGTCAAGTTGTTGGTTTAAAAGTCACTGGAGTTTTGAAAAGGCAAAAGCATATTGTGCTAATTTGGTTAATGACGCTAAAAAATATTTTATTTGTGGTTTGCCATATCAAATATCAATAAAAGAAGGTCTATTGTCAAAAGAACAAGTTGAAGATGAAATGTCAGAAGCGGATTTTAGTGAAATGGCATGGGATATGGAAATGGGTTGCTTGTGGTATGGCGATACTGATGGAGCATTTTTCTCATACGAAGATGTTTCAAAACAAAGAACTTTAAAAACAGCAGTTTATCCACCATCTAGCTTATCTGATAAAAAATTTAAAATTCCTGATTTAGCCATCGGAGAAAAACGTATTCTTTCAGTTGACGTTGCTTTATTAGCATCTAAAAAACAAAATAATGATGCGGCATCTATATTTATTAACAGTTCTTTACCAACAAAAAGTAATAAGTATATAGGAAACCTAATTTATGCTGAAAATCACGAGGGGTTACATACGAGTGAATTAGCTTTAATTGTGCGAAGATTGTTTGAACAATTTAAATGTACAGAAATTGCATTAGATGTCAAGGGAATAGGTTTAGGAATTTACGATGCGCTTTGTCGTGATATACCAGACCCTATAAATGGAGCAATATACCCACCATTAAGTTGTTGCAACGATCAAGTATATGCTGATAGGTGTATTGATAAAAAAGCACCAAAAGTTATATGGGCAATTCAAGCTACAGCACAGTTTAATAACGATATGTATTTAATGCTTAGAGATGGATTCAAACAAGGATATTTAAACATATTGGTTAATGAATTTGAAGCAGACGAAATTTTAAAGGACATCAGAGGATATAATTCTATGAGTTCATCAGATAAGACAAAATTACAGTTACCATATATACAAACTACTCTTCTAGTTAATGAATTAATAAATCTTGAATATGAAACAAAGGGAGTAAATATTAAAGTGTTTGAGAAATCTGGTATGAGAAAAGACCGTGTTTCAAGTATTGGATACAATTATTGGGTTCAATGTCAGTTGGAAAGAAAGTTTAAACCAAAACAATCGAACTTTGACCCGACTACAATGATCCAATTCCGTCAACCACAGATTCGCAAATACTAATAATAATATACAATAAGACATATAAAAAAATAAAAAGAAAGGAGGTTATCATGGACAATCAAGAAGTTAACAATTCTAAAACACTTGAACAGCAAGCTTTAGAAAAATATGCTCAACTAGCATTTGCAAATATTAAGAAAAGTATGGTTCAAGATTTAGTTAATAATCGTAATGAAAGTGTTATATATAAACGCTATCCAATTGAACGGGTGGTTACTATGTTGGAAAAACCACAGTCATTTGAGAAAGAGTTACGAGAAATGAGTAATTTCTTATACATAACAAGTAGTCACTACCGTAGATTAATGGATTACTATGCAAAATTGCCAACATATAATCATATCGTTGTTCCAACTAATCTTCCTAAAAAGATTAATACAAAAACATACAAGGATACATATTACAAAGTTATTGCTCAGATAGAAAAATATAATTTGAAACACGAGTTGCCTAAAATATTACTATCTGCATTTGTCGAAGGTGTATTTTATGGATTGGAATATGAGACATCAGATTCTTATTACATTAAACCTTTTAATAGTAATTTTGCAGAGATATCTTCTATCGAGGATGGATGTTACTCTTTTTCTATTGATTTAAACTATTTTACTGGTAAAGAACATTTATTCCCTGCTTATGGAAAAGAAATAGAAAATGCTTACTATGCTTATAAGGGTTATTCTAAGAAAAAGATAAAAGGGAATACAAATTTACGTTGGTTTGAACCATCAAACGGAATATGTATTAAGGCGGATGAAAATAACCCATTATTTAGTACTCCTGTATACTGTTCTATTTTCTTAGATTTAATAAGGCTGGAGGATTATAAACTACTTAAAAAAGCAAAGACTGAAATCGATAATTATAAAGTTCTTGCATTAAAAATGGAAGTTGACGATGACGGTGTCCCTAAAATGGATTTCGACATGGCAATGAAATATTATAATCAAGCAGCTGGTAATCTTCCATCTGGAATTGGATTGATTCTTTCTCCGTTTGTTATATCGGATTTTTCATTTCAGAAGTCATCTTCTGCCGACACAGATGCCGTTAATGAAGCCGAAGAAGAATTTTGGTCTAGTTCAGGAACAAGTGGAATGTTATTTGGTAGTGCTAAAGCATCAAGTTCTTCTAGTTTAACTTTGTCAACAAAACCCGATGAACAAATAGCTTTCAGTATACTTACGCAAATTGCTAGAAACATAAATAGAAAAATAAAGAAAATGAATTTGCCATATACATTTGAATTAAAGTTTTTGGATCAATCAATTTTTAATGTTGATGAGTATTCGAATAGAATGCTTAAAGCGTCACAATATGGAGTTTCTGGTTCAAAATTATTATATGCCGCTTCATTAGGTATGACGCCTAGCGATGTTGTTAATTTTAGTTATCTTGAAAACGACATTTTAAAGGTAACAAATGAAATGTTCACAAGTCCATTAATAAGTTCAAATACAATTTCTCGTTCAGAGGATAACGTTGGTGGCGCATCAACACAAGAAGAAAAAGGACAAACCGTTTCTGACAATACAGAAAAAAGTCGTGAACAAAATGGAAATAACGAAAATTAAGGAGATGATAAAATGATTTTAAATGTAATTGACGAAGAATTAAAAGACACTCTCCTTTCAAAAAGTTATAAGTTAATCAACACAATTGAAGATATTCACAAGAAAAAGATTTGGTTATTTGAATATAATC
The DNA here is from genome assembly GCA_029256035.1 of Anaerocolumna sp. Lineage (GTDB taxonomy): Bacteria > Bacillota > Clostridia > Lachnospirales > Lachnospiraceae > Anaerocolumna. The sequence continues at coordinate 5,591 of JAQSYR010000025.1, forward strand.
CAAGTCTTTTTTGTTTGGATATAAATGATGAAGAAATAAAGCAAAAGTGCTTCTTTTCTGACGCTTTAAAAATGACTTTTTGAGAAAGGAGGTAAGCATGAAAAATAAGAAAATTAAAGTGGATTTTGAAATGAAATTTTCAGACGTAGTTGACTTAAATAAAAGTTTTGCAAAAGCAAAATGTTTAATTGCATACACAGGAAGAAATAGAAATTATTCTGATATTTCAAAAGATGTATTTTTAAATGCATTGCCATCAATCAAAAATATTCCGATTGTTGCTAGGTATGATGACGAAAAAGACGATTTTGGTGGACACGATATTCGAATTGTTGAAACTGAAAATGGAATTAGTATAGCAAACGCTACAGTTCCTTTTGGCGTTGTCCCTGAAAGTGCAAATCAATGGTTTGAAGAATTAATATTGCAAAATGGTGAAAAGAAAGAATGCTTATTTACTGATGTAATCTTATGGAAGAGACAGTATGGTTATGAACACATTGTAAAGGCAGAAAAAATTTCACAGTCAATGGAGATTAATGTTTCATCATACATCGTTGATTCAGATGGTTATTATGTGGTTGAAAAAATGGAATTTGAAGCATTAACACTATTGGGAGAAAATGTTGAGCCTTGTTTTGAAAACGCAAATTTACAATTATATTCTAAGGATTATTTGAGTGAATTTAAACAGCAATATTCAAATATGTTGCAAGAATTTAAGCTATTGAATCAATCTTCTACTACAGAAGTTGAGATAAATAATTTAAGTAAAGGAGGTACTGAAATGGATGACAATAAGGAAATCGTTATTGAAGAAACTACGAAAGAAGTAGCAGAAACAATAATCGAAGAACCTGTTGTTGAAACTGTAGAAGTTGAAGAAGTTGCTATCGAGACACTTATTGAAAGTGTTGAGACAGTTACAGAAGAAACAATTGAGAATAATATTACACAAGAAGATATTGTTGAAGAAGCTACTACTGATTTCAGCCAAGAATTAAAAGATTTACAGAGTCAGTATGACAATCTTTTAAAAGAATTTAATGAATATAAGGAAAACTATTCAACTTCCAAAGCAGATGTTGATGAATTAATCACATATAAAAACAAGAAAATGGAAGAAGAAAGAAAAGCCAATGAAGATATTATATTCGATAAATTCGAAGAAAGAATTGGAAATACAACAGAGTTTTCAGAGCTAAAGGCTAATTCTAAAAATTATACATTAGCTGAACTTGAAAAAGAATGTATTTACATTGTTGGATTACATACTGAATATGCAAAAGAAACAAAGAAACAAGAAAACTTAAAGTTCTCTGTAGAAAAAGAAACAGATGAAACTAAAGAAGTTTATGGCGACCTATTTAAAAAGTATAAGAAAGATTAGGAGGAATTTAAAATGGCAAAAACTATCGTGAGAATTGACAATTGTTCATTCACAAAAAACCCAGCACTTATTAAGAGTGGCAGATATTATGTTAGTACTACAGCTACAGCAATCGAAAACGGACGTGTCGTAGCAATCGGAGACTTAGAAACAGGTGAAAGAGAAATTCACAAAACAGCAGCACCTACTGCAACTACAACTTATTTCGGTCTTGTTTGTACTCCAGAAGTTATGTACGACGAAAAGAAACAAATGGATGAATTTGAAAATGCTGCTGGTGCAGTATCAAGAGTTGGTATTTTACAAAAAGGTGATATCTTCTCAGCTACAGTAGAAGCTTTTGACACAACTCCTACTGTTGGTAAATTAGTAGAGTTAGCCGCAGCTACAACTTTAAAAGTTGTTACTACTGCTACTGCTGGATCAACTCAGGTTGGAAAAGTTATTGCAATTGACACTGTTGGAACAAAAACTCTCTACGTTGTAGAAGTACAGTAATAATAATAAACATTGAAAGTGAGGTACAATAATGAACGACGTTATTAAATTAGCTATTGATAGCTATAAAGGTAAAATCGCAGGAAACTACTCTGTTTCTGATTCTATGGAAGTGTTAAAACAAGCTTTAATCGAAGCAAACAATGGTTCTACTACTCTTGATTTTAGAGCAGTTAGAGATGGTGACTGTAAAAAGTTATTTGCAATTATGGAAGAAATCGTAACAAAAACTGTAGTAGAAGGTCTTCCAGAGTCATCTCCTATTTTCAACTTTGTTGACTATAGAAATAAAGCACTTGGAGACCAAGATTCTTTCGTAGTACAGGATGCTTCTTTATTCGCAGTTGCAGATATCGCTGAAGGCACTCAGGGCGTAAGAAGACAGCGTTTAGTTGGCGGTGAAACTGTATATGTTACTCCACAGCTAAAGGCTATCAAAGTTTACGAAGAACTTAACAGAGTTCTTTCAGGAAGAATTGATATCAATGAAATGATTGCAAGAGTATCTAAATCATTCTTATTAAAGATTGGAGAAGATATTTATACTGCATTCGCTGGTACATATAGCAAATTAGTTGCACCATATCAGGTAAGTGGTAGCTTCACAGAAGCAAACCTTACTACTTTGATTGACCATGTTGAAAGTGCAACTGGAATGAGAGCTTATATTTTAGGTTCAAAACAGGCAGTTAAGAAAATTACTGGTATTACTGGTATTGATGCTGATTCTGCAAAAGAAGACCTATATGCAATGGGATATGTTGGACATGTTGGTAACAACCCTGTAATTGCTATGCAGAATGGACATAAAGCTGGAACTACAAACTTTATCTTAAATGATACTGACTTATTTGTAGTTGCTGGTGATGATAAATTTATCAAATTCGTTACTGAAGGAGATACATTAATCATTCCTGGAGATCCAATGAGCAATGCCGACTTAACTCAGGAATTCTTAATGGCTCAGAGATATAATGTTGCTGTAGTTATGTCTCAGGTATTCGGTATCTACAGAATCGGATAATAAATAATATTAAACATTGTGGGTGGATTTATTTCCACTCACAATTAGAATGAAAGGGGATTTTTATAATGGCATATAGCAAAGAACAAAGAGAACAAAAACGTCTTGAAGAAGGGGCTAAGCTTAGAGCAGAACTTGAAGAAAAAATCAGAAAAGAACTTGAAGAAAAAATGAAATCACAATCTTCACCTTCTAATACAATAAACGAAGAAAAATTAGCTGTTAAAAAGAATAAGAAGAAAATTCCATTAGATACACTTGTTCCATGTAAAAGTGGAGTGCAAGGAGAACTTATATATGTGTCTAAAAAAATTAATGGTTATCAGATTGAGTGGGATTCATATGGTTCAGTTGAATACATTGAACTTAGCGAATTGCTATCTATGAGAAATACTAGCCGTAGTTTTTATGTAAACAATTGGATTTTCTTTGAAGACACTGATGAATATACCGCTTTAGATTTTTATAATTTTCTTGAAGTTTCTAAATTCTATGAAAATACAATTCTTGGAGATGATCTAGATGAAATATTTTCAAAATCACCAGAAGAAATCAAGGAAATTTGTTCAAAATTATCAAGAGGTGTAAAAGACACCGTTGCTGCCAAGGCTAAAGCTTTAATCGATTCTAAAGAACTTGATTCTACTAATAGAATTAATGCATTAGAAAACGTTCTTGGTGTTGAACTAAATCCTTCATTTTAGGAGGTAATATATGACTGAATATAAAGTTATATTTGATAAATTCAAAGACAAAATTACTGATCCTGATTTGCTCTTATATGTTGAAGCTATTCAACAAGAAATATTAACAAGCCTTTTATCTAGTGCCTGTACTAAATTTAAACGTTTATGTAAACAGAATCTTTCTGATAGAGATGACACTCTGATGATATTTAATTTTGACGTTGATGATGAAGTTATTGATATATTGACAGATATTATGGCTGAATATTGGCTTAAACCTTATTTAAACAACATTGAAAACTTAAGAAATCAATTAAGCACAAAAGATTTCTCGGTCTTCTCTCCTGCTAATCTGCTTAATGCAGTACAAAATACTTATGACTTAGGCAGAAAACGAGCAAAATCAGCCATGAATGAATATTCATTTATCAACGGTGATTGGGATAGGTTGCGACTATGATAGAAGTAAAATATGGACTATTACCAAATGAAAGTTTTTGTAGATATTTTGATTTTTTAATTAATAAGACATATAAAATACTACCACTAAAGGAAGAATGTTCTGAAACACTTATTGATTATCTTGAAAGTTTTCAAAGAGAATTGATTGGGAATAAAGAATTGGTGTCTATTTTAAAGGATGAACCGCAATTCGTATCTGTGTTAAATACGATGCAGTACCTAATAGATAACGAATATTCTGTTAAGATATGCAAGAAAGAAGTATTTAAATCTATCAGAATATTAAAGGATATTAATAAAAAATATTTTATAGAAAGGAAGTGATTTTGTGGATAAATATACAGCACGTATCAATCTTATGGGTTCTACCAAAAGAGAACGTGACTTAAATAGATTAAAGCAAACAATATTAAACGATGCTCCACAGACACTTTCTTGTAAAGATGTAAAAATAGGTGATGTTGATAGAAAATTAATAATTAACGAATCTACCATTCCATATAAAAAAGACTTGATAACACTACCAAATGAAAATATTCTTGTTGGAGACTATGTTATTTGGGAAAATGAAACTTGGTTGGCAATTGAAGCAGATTCAGATGATGAAATATATACTACAGGTAAAATGCAACTTTGCAACTATAATCTTAAATGGCAAGATTCAACAGGTACTATTCTATCCTATCCATGTATAGATGAAACAACATTGTCTGTCGGGTTAGATGAAGGAAATGTAATCACAACTCCAAATTCAACACACAAGATAAAATTACCCTTTGATTTTATGATTGATGATTCCACTGTTGAAGTTCCGCAAGTATTTGTAATAAGTAATCCAAATCGTACAGAATTTAAATATGGAGACAAAGGTATTATTGAGTTAACCATGAAAGCTGATAATTATAATGCATTAACAGATAATATTGCACTTGGAGTTTGTAACTACTTCTCTCCTACTACTCCACCTGAACCTTCGCCAATTAATTATACCATGACAATTACGCATGATATGGATTTAATAGTAAATAACACTTTATGGTGTACGTTTACTCCTACATTAAAAGACGAGAATGGTGCTGTTGTAACAAGTTGGACTGCAAATTGGAGTTTTAATTATAATGGCATGGACGAAAGTAAATTTATTATTGAATATGACGGTAACGACTGTAAAGTTAAAGTTGTGGATGAAAGTTATGATGTAGTTGATAATGTGTTAGGATTAACTTGCACAAGCGATAATGGAACTATTGGTAATTATAATATTGTTATTGGAATGTAGGAGGTGGTAATACGGTTATTTCTGACGTTATAGAGTATAAATCAAAGATTATGAACAAGTTAATTAGTATTGCAGATGTCTATACATTGATTAACAATCCAAATATTACACTGCCATCACAGATGAAAAATAATAATATATATTCTTATCTGAAAATACCAAATAGTACATTACAAGTAAAAAATTACATATGTTTTGATTTTAGTAGCAGAAAATCTCCTGTTAATAGCACTTTTAAAAATGTAAATATTAATGTAAGTATTATTTGTCATGAAACAGATTTAAAGACATCTTGGGGAAATAGGCATGATGTGTTAAGTGGTGTAATTATAGATGCATTTAATTGGTCTAATTTTCTAGGTTTTGAATTAGAGTTAGTGTCGGATAATGAAAAAATTTTAGAGAACGATTATCATATGAGAACATTACAATTTAATAATTTAACTACTGATAATTTTATAAATAAGGTGAATTAATGAATATTGATACTTTAACAATATATAGAGGTGGAGATTTTTATATAAATGATAAAATTAGTATTCATCAACCAACATTGGGTGAGATATGCGATTTCGGAGAAAATAAATATTTCTCAATAATATATTTAGTTACTTCTATCCCATCAGATATGAAATCATTTCTATTTGATAATGGTATTGATTATGAAAAGTTTTCGGATTTTGAATTGTTTATCTTATTAACTAAATCACTTTCAGTTAAAGATACTGCTATTATTTTTGGTAATTTAGATTTTACAAATTTTGAATGTGGTATAAACGAAGAAAATGAAGAATTAGTAATGTATGATGTCAAAAATGACATAATAATTGACAGATATATTTATAAAATTATCTTTGATTACCTAACAAAAACACATGGAATAAAAAAGAAAGTTGAATTGGCTGGTAATGAGTTTACGAAACGATTTTTAATTGATGAAGATAGAGAGAAAAACAATAAAAAAGAAGATAAACAATTTAGTTCAATTTTATTACCATTAATATCTGCAATGGTAAACTGTGAAGGATTTAAATATAATCACGCTCAAGTTTGGGACATGAAAATTAATGCATTTATGGATAGCGTTCGTAGAATACAAAAAATAAAAGACGCTAACAACACAATTAATGGTGTATATAGTGGTAAATTAGATGGAACTAAAATAAATAAAAAAGAATTAGATTGGTTAGGAGAACTTGAAACATAGTTCTTATTTTTATGTCCAATTTTAATAAAAAATAAGGAGGAACAAAAATGGCTTTTGATATTAATAATTTTATAATCGACCGTCCAATTAGGGCAATTATGTCATCTTCTGATACCGGAGATGTATTGTGGTCTATAAACCAGATTGAAGACCCAAGTATATCATGTGCTTCTGAAGCAACACAAGCAGTAGATATGTTAGGTTCTCCTATCATGGAATTTGAAAGAGCAAAAACAGCAACTTTCTCAGCAACAAATTCATTATTTGACCTTGGGCTTGCGGCTGCACAATTTGGAACTACTAAAAAGGTTGCAAATGCATCAAATAAAGTAACAGCTCCGAAGTTTGAAACTTTAGATGTAGATGGTACTACTGTTACATTGTCACAGACTCCGACTGCTGATATTACAGCAATTTATGTTTTAAAAGGTGATAATACACTCGGAACTAAATATGTTGCAGGTGCTACTGCATCCGCTACAGAATTTGTTTATGATGACGTAACAAAAACTATTACACTTCCTACTTCAGTTACAAGCGGTAAAGTATTTGTAAAATATGAATATGAAACTGAAAATGCAGTAGAAGTGGTAAATACAGCTGTTAATTTCCCAACAGCAGGACAGCTTGTAGTTGAAGTATTAGGATGTGATGTATGTAATAAATCAGTATTATATTATGCATATCTAATTTTCCCTGCGGCTAAATTAAGTTCTTCTGTAGACTTAACATTTACAACCGAAGGTAAACATCCTTTCGAAATTTCATGTTTCCAAGATTATTGTGATTACGAAAAACGATTATTTAGTATCGTAATTCCACAAGCATAATAATACATAATTTGAGGAGTGTGTATTTTTACATGCTCCTCTTTATATTAGGAGTGATATTTATGCCACAGTCAAATAGAGAATGTAAAATATGTGGTGAACCATATTACTATTGCCAATCATGTCAAAAACTAGAATCATTTGAATCTTGGAGATTATATGGTCATGACATAAACTGTTATAAAATATTTATGATTTTAAGAGATGATTTTCTTAAAAATACATCCAGAGAAGAAACAATTAGTCTATTAAATAATTGCGATTTATCTAATTTAGAAAATTTTAACGATAATATCAAAACACAAATAAAAGATATATTGTCAACTAAAAAGACAAATATTATTAATAAGAAAAACAAAAATAAAATAGTGAATAGTATAAATACATAGAGGACATATCTCACTATTATATTTGATGGTGCGGTATGTCCTTTTTTTTACTAATTTTATTTAATAATTTTGAAAGGTGGAATTTATATAAAAATTAAATCAAGAATTACAGGAGAATTATACGAGGGCGATGACTCGGTGTTTCTTATGAATACCCTACAGGCTGGTATGTACATAAAAAATAAAGGAAGGTTATTAGATTGTTTTTGGCACGACATTAGAAACTCATTATGTTTTGTTTTTGATAGGGATGAAACTACTCCACTTTATGATGCATGGTGTAAACACGAATTAAAATAAAAGATAACTTTTATCAAGAAAGGCCAGGTGATTTTTATTCCATCATATGTATATCATTGCAATTTCTGTAATGTAGATGAAACTATTGAAAGAAAAATGAGTGAATATAAACCTGTTGAAAATTGTTTAGTTTGTGGTAAACAGATGAATAGAAAAGTTGAAGATATTCTTCCTCAGAATTATATAGTAAACTGTGTGGGATTTTACGGTAAGAAGTCTTAAAGTCAAAAGACGATGGCTTGCTATCGCAAACCATTCTGTTCGTGAACAAGTTCACGCCCAGAGAAAATTTACATAGAAAGGTGGCTTGAATGAAAGAATTATGCGAAGAAAAAGAATTGAGAGGTACTGTATTCAATGAGAATACAGGTGAAATAATTGATTACATATATGAAGGCGATTCAATATTAAGAGATAAATCAAAAGAAGCAAATGAAAAATATGAACGAAATTTTAATAAAGGAGAGAGTTTCTTGAAGGTATACGACAAAGTAATGCCAATATTAGGTAAGAAATTATCAAATGCAGAATTTGCTTTTACCATGCAGTTATTGCCATATATTTCATATAAAGATAATGTTCTGAAATTTAATGGTAAAATTTTAGATATTAAAGAATTATCATCTTGTATGGATGTTGGATATGATAATGCTAGAAAATTAGTATCTTCATTAATTAAAAAGGGAATATTAGGAAGACATGAAACTGGTTGTATTGAGAGACCGACTATAAAACTGCAATGTATTACTGTTAATCCTTTTATATTTAATCGTGGAACTCAGATGGATAAAACAGTTATAACTTTATTTAAAGATAGTGGATGGGATAAATTAATAGAAAATAATATTGTATATTAATATGTCTAACAAAGTGTAAGAATAAGAATACTAAACCCGAAGAAAGCTAGTAAATACAATGGTTTGCGAGATTTTTGATGTGACAAATCGTCACAAATGTGAAATGAATTGTCTACAAAATGTTACATTTGAGACAGATTGTATTAAATTATATATGGTTATTAATTAACTTTAGAAAGGAATAAAATGAAACAAAGAAAGCGTTCAAAGTACGGTGTAGATATCACAAAATCTGGAGTAGAAAAACGTACATATAAGGGATTCGTTTACGATTCTCTTACAGAGATGAAATTTTATAGGGATTATGTAGAGCCTAAAATTCAATCAGGCGAAATCATATCTTGTGAAAAACAAGTAAAATATGAACTACAACCCAGTTTTAAACATGAAGGAAAGACGATATTGGCAGTTAATTATGTAGCCGATTTTGTTCTTTCCTTTTCTAATGGAAAAGAAATTATTTATGATGTTAAGGGTAGCCCAGACAATATTGCGTTACTTAAAAGAAAATTATTTTGGTTTAAATATCCAGAGTTAGATTACAGATGGATTTGTTTATCTACCATAGATGGGGGCTGGGTATCATATGAAACAGTCAAACAAGGACGTAAGGAAAGAAAGAAAAACAAATTAAAATAAATCGGAGGAATTAAATATGTCAAATACAGCAACGAAAGAATTAATCGACTTATTAATCACAGATAAAACTTATACATATGATATACCATTAAACAATAAAGAACACCCATTTATATTAGAAATTACAGAAAATATGGAATATAGCAGACTAATATCTATTGCTGATAAAATTGCTAATATTGTTGTCGATGGGATAGATTATTCACCTGAAATGAGAAAGCCAATTTTACTATTTTACATATTAAATGATATGTCAAATGTTAAACCACAAGTTGATGAAGATGGAAATATGGATATTGAGTATATGTTTAAATTATTAAAATCTCCTATTGGACAAAAGATTTTTGATGATTTAATTTATGATATGCCAACATTATACCAATTAAATAATATAGTAGATGATAAAATTAATCATTTAAAAGAACAATTATTACATAGTAATAGTGCGGTAGAAATCCTTACTGTAGACTTGTTACAAAAGGAAATTGAGGTTCAAGAATTACAAAAGAAAGTTTTGGAACAGACAGATAAAATTAATAGTCAATTTTCTAAAGAAGAGATTGATAAAATGACAAATGTTTTTGCTGATGTTAATAAAATGTCTCAAAATCCAGAATATTTAAAAGCGGTTGCCGAAGCCATACATAAAGAAAATAAAGTAAAGAAACCACAAGACCATAAGAAAACTACTACTAAAACTAATAAGAAGAACGTTGATAATGTAGTTAATATT
>JAQSYR010000026.1 GCA_029256035.1 Anaerocolumna sp.
ATGTTTCTTGTCCCAAACACATGACATAGTATAATATAATTTATAGGGTTTGTCAATACGCAAACCGCTTATTTTTAAAATTTTTTATATTATTTATATTGTTCCTATTATTTATTGAATTAAGATATTTTAAGGCTAATTACGTAATCATTCTTCTTAAATGCAAGGTTGCTGATATTATCAAGACGCAATGCCTTGCACTCCACCCATAGTTCCTCCGTGGTAACCAACATATTGGCAAGGCAGATACCAATGTCTATTAGCTTTACCTCACGTAATACACCTGACAGAAATACATTCTTTTTACAAAAGATATGAATTCGGTTCTTATATACAACAAATCGCCAGGGCTGGCTGTTCATACTGGATGGAGCTAATCTTCCTGCATAAACCACCATTTTTATATTTTTATTTACTTCTTCCTTATAGATAACCACGTCTTTTTCTGGAAGCCTTCTGGATTTATCAGCAGCCCGGTAAATCTCGTGCTCACATTCAGTAAGGGGCTTTAACGTGAAAGGGTCCGGAAACACCAGGTCCGGAAGATACATTTTCTATTATTTTAAATTCTACAGCTAAATTTTCAAAAAGCATGGGAATACTCCCTGCAAACCCCATGATACCATCCAATTTGGATTGCTCCATGAGTTTCATTTTGAATTTTCTAACTGTTTTCCTTACAAAGATTGCTTCATATAAATTCATAATATCTCCCTTCCCTCTATTGCCTTTTCCAGTCGTATTTTAATCAAATAATTAATTGGTGATTCACCGGTTTCTTCCTTAAATATCTTGGAAATGTAAACAGGACTCAGATACATATTATGTGCAATTTGATCCAAAGATATCTTCTTTTCATAATTTTCATTTAAATAATTTATGATTTCTTTCACAGCATAGCTCTTATTATAGGACTCAAAATTATATCCTTTTTGACCGGTTGTTTCTATTTCAACTGTCTCTCTGACAATTAGCAATAATATTTGGATTAGATGGGCTTTTAGCATAAAATACTTGCCCACCTGAGCCGACTCATTTTCGGCAATCATTTCATAACAGTGCTTAGATATCTTCTGTTTTGTTTCAGAAGATGTATGCAAAATATAGTCATTATCTTTTAAGAGGATGAAGTTAGGAGGCATATTTTTAAAATGAAAGTCCGAGAATCCAGCAAAAAATTCTACCGTTGGCTCTTTGGGATTCACAATAATATTTGTATGTTTTACACCTTTTCCTCAAAAAAACCTAAGATTGGATGACTTTTCTATGCAAATTATTTGTTATTAATCTAAAGGCGCCGTGATCCATCTTTTTATTTTAGCCAGGCTTTTTATATTAGCCAAGTTTTTCACTAAGCCAAACTATTGGTTGGTATAATAATTCACATCTTTTTCATAATAAACTACATTTATAATTTCTGGAATGGTTTTATAATAGAACAGAACGTCATTTTAAGATACTAAGGGAGGAATTCATAATTATGACAGCAATGCAATGGTTTTTTTCTTTTTTAAAGAAATACCGTTTAAAACTTACAATAGCTTTACTTTTAGTAACCATCGGTTCCAGTCTAACTATTATTAATCCATATGTTTCAGGAATAATTGTAGATGATGTTATTATTGGTGGAAATACTGGGATTTTATTTAAACTTATAGTTATTTTAATATTTACAACCGCCTTACGTTCTCTTATTAAGTACATATATTTAATTATGTTTGAAACCACCTCACAAAGTATGCTCTATACTATGAGAGATTATGTATATCGCCGCTTTTTAGAAGAGGATTTTGCATTTTATAATAAAAACCGAACCGGTGACCTTATGTCAAGACAAACCGGTGATATGGATGCCATCAGGCATTTTGTTGCCTTTGTAATTTATATGGTTTACGAAAATTCCTTGTTTTTATTATTTGCTCTTCTAATGATTTTTACGGTGGATTACCGCCTAGCCCTTTGCATGATAGCCGTTATGCCCCTAACCATACTGATTGCCCGTAAGCAGTTAATTTCCATTAAGCCTGCATTTCAAAATATTCGTCAACATTTTTCCAGTTTAAATACTTTTGTCCAGGAAAATGTCAGCGGTAACCGGGTAGTGAAAGCATTTGCCAAAGAAGATTATGAAATCAGCAAATTTAATAAAGAAAATAACGGGTATCGGGATGCTGAACTTCACGCCTCAGCCATTTGGCGCAAATATGTACCTGTATTTGAATTTTTATCCAGCTTTCTAACATTTGTCCTTTACCTGGTAGGTGGTATTATGGTTATTCAAGGTACTATAACTATGGGTAAACTAGTTACCGTAAGTGGTTATCTGTGGATGCTTAATAATCCCCTGCGAATGGCTGGCTGGTTAGCTAATGATTATCAAAGATTTGTTACTTCTGTAGAGAAAATATATACTACAATTCAAGCGGAACCAAATATAAAAGCACCTCTTAATCCCGTTGTGAAAAATCATTTACGAGGAGAAATTGAATTTAAACATGTAAATTACAGTGCAGAGGATGATGTTATTCTAAGGGATATTAATTTTAAAGTACTTCCTGGTCAGACTGTTGGGATTATTGGGGCAACTGGCTCTGGCAAATCCACATTAATGAATCTGCTTTGCCGCTTTTTTGATGTTACCCATGGAGAAATCATTGTTGACGGAATTAACGTAAAAGACCTGGATCTATATTATCTGAGGGGAAATATAGGCATGGCAATGCAGGACGTGTTTTTATTTTCGGATACTATAGAAGGTAATATAGCATATGGAAAACCTAACTGCTCTTTTGAAGAGGTGGTTGCAGCCGCCAAAATCGCCAATGCTCATGAATTTATTGTAAATATGCCAGATGGTTATGATACCATTGTTGGGGAGCGAGGCGTAGGTTTATCCGGCGGTCAAAAGCAAAGAATTTCACTGGCAAGAGCTTTACTAAAAAATCCTTCCATTGTTATTCTAGATGATACTACTTCCGCAGTGGATATGGAAACCGAATCTCATATTCAAAGTGAGTTAAATGCTCTTGCTGATCGAACTGTTTTTATCATAGTCCACCGAATTTCTTCCATTATTAATGCAGATTTAATTTTAGTCATTGATGGCGGCAAAATTATTGAATCCGGTAATCATATGAGTCTGCTAGAAAAAAAAGGGTATTACTATACAGTATTTAATCATCAGTACGGCGAGTTCGATCAACTTAATCATAAACAGAAAGGAAGCAGATAATATGGCTCGAAATAAATACGATATTGATGAAACCTTGGAAACTGAGTTTAACGTAGAACAGCTAAAGCGTCTTTATGCTTATATTAAGCCTCATAGAAAAGATATGACCTTTACCATACTGCTTATGTTGACGTCTAGTGCCCTTGGTATGTTTATTCCAAGAATACTAATGACCATTATGGACGACTATATACCTAATAAAAATATTAATGGTGTAATCAGCATTAGTTTTGGTGTTTTACTGATTAATTTTATTATCGTATACATTTTAAGAATTAAGATTCAGATAACAACAAGACTTGGGCAGAATATTATCTATGAGATTCGAAGTGACATTTTTGCCCATTTGCAAAAGCTACCCTTTTCCTATTATGATGATAAACCACATGGCAAAATTCAGGTTCGAGTCGTTAATTATGTGAATAGTTTAAGTGACCTGCTGTCAAATGGTATCGTGAATACCATTACTGAGTTATTTAGCTTACTTTTTATTGTTGGCTTTATGCTATCCATTAACATCAGACTTACCATTATCTGTATGATAGGAATTCCTGTTTTAATGGCCTTAATATTCCTTATTAAGACGAAACAGCGAGTTGCATGGCAGATTTCCAGCAATAAAACTTCCAATTTAAATGCTTATATTGCTGAAAGTATTAATGGTATCCGGGTAACCCAAAGTTTTGTACGGGAACAGGAAAATATAAAAATATTCAATAGTTTAAGCAGCAAATACAGTACTGCCTGGTTAGATGCAGTAAAATATAACTTTTTATTGTGGCCGGCAATCGACAATATTTCAACCTTGACCACCTCTGCTATTTACGTTTTAGGTGTTGCCTGGATCAGTGATGGAGTTTCCGGTATCACAGTTGGTGCGTTGGTAGCATTTACAGGTTATATTGGAAGGTTCTGGGCGCCAATTAATACCCTGGCCAGTTTTTACAATTCACTTTTAACTGCTATTTCTTATCTGGAAAGAATCTTTGAAACCATTGACGAACCAGTGTTGGTGGAAGATACCAAAGATGCAGTTCCCATGCCTCCAATCAAGGGAACTATTGAGTTTAAAGATGTTTGCTTTCGATATGATGATGATGTTCCTGTATTAAATCATGTGAGTTTTAAGGCAAATCAAGGAGATACCATTGCAATTGTTGGACCTACTGGTGCAGGAAAGACAACCATCATTAACTTGATTAGCCGTTTCTATAATATAAACTCCGGTCAGATACTTATTGACAATATAGATATTAACACAGTTACCATTTCATCCCTTCGTAAACAGATGGGAGTTATGCTGCAGGATAGTTTTATATTTTCCGGTACCATTATGGATAATATTCGATATGGGAATATGGAAGCTACAGATGAAGAAGTAATCTCTGCTGCAAAAACCGTGTGCGCTCATGATTTTATTAAACAATTAGAAAATGGATATGATACTGAAGTGAATGAACGAGGAAACCGCTTATCCGTAGGGCAAAGACAGCTTATCTCATTTGCCAGAGCCCTCCTTGCCAACCCCAAAATCCTTATTCTTGACGAGGCAACATCAAGCATTGATACAGAAACAGAAATCCTTCTCCAAGAAGGTCTTTCAAAGCTTTTAGCAAACCGAACTTCTTTTATTATTGCACACCGATTATCAACTATAAAAAATGCCTCTACCATTTTGTATGTGGATGGTGGTACAATAATAGAAAAAGGTAGCCACGACGAATTAATGCACTTAAAAGGAAATTACTACCAATTGTATGCATCCCAACGGTGTCAGGCACCATAAAATTTTTCTAAACAAGTTTATATATTTTTAATGGTGCCTGACACCGTGACTACTACAAAGGAGTTTTTATGGCAAAGTTATACTACAATTATGGAGCAATGGGTTCATCTAAAACAGCAAATGCTTTAATGGTTCACTACAATTATATAGAGAGAGGGAAAAACGCTTTATTAGTAAAATCAGAAATTGACAGGAGATTTGGTGACCAGGTAATGCGTTCAAGAATCGGTTTAGAGCATGAATGTATTACTCTGGATGCCCTGATACACTCCTATACGAAGGATCAGCTAAAGGCAAATTATGATTGTATTATTGTAGATGAAGTTCAGTTTGCTTCTCCAGAGCAAATTGACTATCTGGCAGACTTAGTGGATTTTTATAATATCCCTGTTGTTTGCTATGGCTTAAGGGCTGATTTTCAGAACAAGCTTTTCCCAGGAAGCGAAAGACTGTTGGCAATTGCAGATTGTATTAATGAAATTAAAACTGTCTGCTGGTGTGGCAAAAAAGCAACTTGTAACGCCCGTTATAACGAAAATGGTATTATTAGAGAAGGGGAACAAGTTGTTCTTGGTTCCAATGACCAGTATACTGCACTTTGCAGAAAGCATTTTAAAGAAGGTAATTTAGGAAAATAGTACCCCAGTTAAGGAAAAAAGCGAAAAACACAAGGCATATAATTACCTTGTGTTTTTCGCTTTTCTTATGAAAATATACTCTCCTGACTCTAATCAGTTATATACATCTTCTAACTTTCCTAGAATTATTAAATGCTCCAGATTATGAAAGAAGATAATCAAGTTCTACTGTGCATATATCTTTAATTCCTGGCCAACATAGATACGATCAGGATTAGAAATAATATCTTTATTCCATTCATATATCTTCTTCCACTGGCTTTCACTACCTAGTAAAGCTTTTGCAATCTTTCTTAAGTAGTCGCCTTTTACTACCACATAAATCTCAACTTCATCTTTCTCTTCTGCTGGCTCCTCAGCTGTAGGTTCTTCTGCTGGTTCTTCCACAGGAGTCTCATTGATTACCTGAATTCTTCCACCGGTTTTAATGTCTACTTTGCCTAATTTTTGAATGTAGTTTATAAGAATCTCTTCTAATGCACTATATTCATTTACAACCTCAACATCAGCAAACATAGTATAGCCGTCACCACCTGCAAATATAAAGTCATTGGAAGCTAGCAAATAAGTTTTATTTGGATCTACTGCTGTTCCTCCGATTTTTGCATTGGTAATTCTGCTTCCTGCAGGTTTCGAAGCGTCAATTTTAAATGTGATACCAGATACCTGAGGAAATGAACCTAAGGTTTCAGGATAGGAAGCAACACCAACTTCCATTGCATCTAATATCATTTTGCCAGTTACCTTTTTGGTTACAACATAGTTACCGAATGGGAATACTGTAACTAAATCTTTCTTTGTAATATCTCCAATTTCAATAGAAGCACGAATACCGCCACCATTGGTAAATGCAACATCAGCTCCGGTAGCATCACGCATAGCATCGGCAGTCAAGTTTCCTAAATTTGTTTCTTTGGTACGTACATTTTCACGTACCCCATCTAAATAAACGGAAGTAGTTCCAACTACTTCTGATAGCTGTTGTTCCTGTTTAGCTGCAATTTCAGTTACAACCTTATCAATAGCTGGATCTGTGTCAGTAAATTGTGAAATATTAACCAATCCTGCAGTCATCTTACCATCTTTATCAATCACAACTGCACCAATATTCTTTATGTATTCACCAGTACTTACAATCAGGGTGTTATCTACTGTTTTACCAGCTTCCAAAACGGAATGACTATGACCATCAACAATCAAATCTATTCCATCCACCTGTTCTGCTAACATAGCAGAAGTAAATTCGCTGCTTTCATCTAATCCAAGATGGGCCAATGCAATGATTACATCAGCACCAGCTGCCTGAAGTGCTGCAACTTCAGCTTTGGCAGCTGTAATTGGGTTACCAATATTTAAAGTTGAAACATTATTTGGATTTGTTTTATACGCAATTTCTGGGGTGGAAACACCAAATATACCATATTTCACACCGTTCTTAACAATAATTGTGTTACCATTAAAAAATTTTGTTCCGTCTGATTTTAATGTAATATTAGCTGAAAGTACTGGGAATCTCATAGTTGAAGCTAATGATTTTAATGTTTCTGAGCCATAATTAAAATCATGGTTACCAGGGGTCATTGCATCATATCCTGCAAGATTCATAAGTTCAACTATGCTTTCTCCATCTGTTAAAGTCGCAAATGGAAGTCCATGCAGCGTATCACCTGCATCTAGCAGAATTACTTCAGCTCCTGCTTTCTGTGCTGCCTTTTTCAATGCACTTACTGCAGTAAAGCCCATATTACCGCCATAACTATCAGGTACTGCCCTTCCATGGGTATCATTGGTGTGTAAAATCACTGTGTAACCGGATAAATCGGTTCCTTCTGCAGCTATGACGCCACTGGCTGAAGCTGTAGAAAATGGCATAAAAACTAGCACGAGTGTTAGAAACATTGCCAAAAACTTTGATACATGTTTCATAAAAATACCACCTTTCCATATAATATAGAATGCTTTCCATATACAAATTATGTATATGCCATGATGGAAAACTCATTTGATTTTGTCTCTATCACGGAAAAGACATAAGCCTTTCTCTTTTATTATAGTACGGTTATTTAAAATTTCAACCATATTGTGGAAGTTTAGAGTAAATAATTTGTAAATTTTCTTATATTTTCTATATTAATATTATTTATTTTGATTAATCATTTAGAAAGCTTTTGAATATGTAAAAATACACTTACATAATATAAATTCCATAAGTGTATTTTTTGCCCTAAACATTTTTAACTTTATTCAATCTTACAACCTACATGTTCAATGCTATGGCGTATTTCCTCTTCTTTAGTCGGTTCTTTATATTCGACTTCTACGGAGCTTCTACCTAGATCAATATTTACTTTGTGGACACCATCCAATTCATCTAACACATTTTTTAATTGGGTTTTTATTTGCGTATTCAGTAATCCATTAACGTTATATTGTACTGTATTCATAGTCAGACCTCCAATTTTTTAAGTGTTTTAAAAACCAACCAATTAGTTTACAATTCAATAAGAATTGTTAGTATAGTATCTGATTATTTGTGTACAAATATAATGGGAAATATTTTTGTTTTATTTTTTCCTTTCCCTTTTGTTTTTATTTTTTCCTTTTCCCTTGACAAAAGAAAAGAATTATTTTACAATATTTCTGTAAATTGCAAATTTGCTTCCTCGAAAGGATAGGTGATGAATATGAAAAAATTAAATCAGGTGATTTCTTCATAACTAAATAACGACAGGGATTTTAATCTCTGTAAACTAACCTTTCGTGAATTGAATGTTTCTTGGCAGACACGCGTAGGCGTGTTTTTTTGTGCATTTTTATAACTTCAGATTCGTTGGATTCTGACACGAGTCAAGCTTTTATATTTAATTCGGGATAAGGTGTTTCATTGTATCTTTAATGATCAATTAATTATTAAGAACAGCATTTTTTAAACACAATCTTGGAGGAAAAAATTATTGAATAAAAATTTGGATTTAAAAAGTTATGGATTTAACCATAAATTTCAACATCAGATTACAACAGATGAAATAACTGCCGGATTAGTTCCTGCACGAGTTATTACTGTACAGAAGGAGACTTATAAAATTGCAGCAGCACATGGAGAGAAATATGGGAAATTAAAGGGTTCCATCTTTTATCAAGATACCAAATATAAGGTATACCCTGCTGTTGGAGATTTTGTTTTAGTAAAACCAAATGAAACAGGGGATGATATCATATACCGTGTTTTAGAACGTGGCTCCAGCTTCTCAAGGTTAAACCCTACCTTAAGAGATACCATTACAAGAGCAAGTGAGCAAATTGTTGCAGCTAACTTTGATTATGTATTTCTTATGGCATCACTTAACTATGATTTTAATGTTCGAAGAATGGAAAGATATCTGGCTGCTGCCTGGCAAAGTGGTGGCACTCCAGTGATTATTCTTACCAAAGCAGACCTGTGTGAAAATTATAAAGACATTATCACAGAATTGGAACACATTGCATTAGGCGTTGACATTGTTGTTATCAGTGCCCACACAGGATTTGGCATGGAGCATTTACAAAAATATATGCAGCCTGGTACAACCTTAGTCTTTCTAGGTTCTTCCGGTATCGGTAAATCATCTTTAGTGAATGCCCTGGCAGGTGAAGAGTTAATGAAAGTAAATACTATTCGTGAAAATGATAGCAAAGGACAACATACAACAACTTATCGACAATTATTTGTTCTAAACAGTGGCGTTGTGATTATTGATACCCCTGGTATGAGAGAACTTGGAATGTGGGATGTGGAAGAAGGAATTGAGACAGTATTTTCAGATATTGAAGAATTATTCCACAATTGCAGGTTTCGAAACTGCAGCCACTCCGGTGAACTTGGCTGTGCAGTGCAAGAGGCAATTGACTGTGGCAATCTGACCAAAGAAAGATGGAAATCTTACCAGAAATTAATAAAAGAAGCTAATTACAGTGCTAATAAAGCAGCTTATTTAAGATCACAAAAAGCTTTATATAAAAATGAGTACAAGAAATTTATATCGAATAAACACTAAAGTTTTTATGATTCTTGAGTTTGCAATATCTATCTACCATAAGGGGAGGATTTACTCCCCCTTTATGGTAGATTTTCTAATAACATTTTTTAAGAAACTAATTATTTGGCACCTAAATTTTAGACGAATTAATATACTTACATCTTACTCATTAATTTTTGGCTATAGTCACGGATGACTGCAACAGAATTCTTAAATTTGGCCTTTTCCTCTTCTGTCATATGAACTTCTACCACATCTTTTACTCCACTGCGGTTTAATATTACAGGTACACCACAGAATACATCAGATTCACCGAATTCTCCTTCTAGCAAGGTGGAAACTGGAATAATTTTATTCTCATCGTTCATAATTGCTTTAATAATACCAGCTGCTGTTGTTGCAATACCATAACTGGTAGTACCCTTTACTTCTAAAATGTCAAACCCTACACGGGTTACACGTCTTACGATTTCGTCTAAATTCACATCCTTGTATTCTGGATTATCTTCCATAATATCAAAAATACGCTTTCCGCCTACGGTTACATGGGACCAAGGGCACATTTGGCTGTCTCCATGTTCTCCCATGGTATATGCTTGAACACTTCTAGGATCTACGTTAATTAGTTCACCAATAAAGTATTTTAATCTGGCAGAATCCATAGCAGTTCCAGTTCCAATTACCTGATTTTTGGGTAACCCGGATAATTTATACACATAATACGCAATTACATCAACAGGGTTGGATACTACAATGAAATGGCCCTTAAATCCACTCTCCATAATTGGCTCTACTATGGTTTTTACTATATTCGCAGATAATTCTAAAGTATCTAAACGAGATTGACCAGGTTTTGGCGGAGCTCCTGCTGTAATTACTACAATATCAGCATCACCGCAATCTTTATAATCTCCTTCTGCTACTTTTACATTACGGTTTAAGTACTCTACACAATGGCATAAATCCATAACTTCTCCACGTGCTTTATTCTTATTAATATCAATAATCATAACTTCGTCACAGACACCCTGAGTTATCAGGCTAAATGCAGTTGAGGATCCTACAAGACCTGCTCCTACAATAACTACCTTACTACGATTAATTGTCATTTTCATCTCTCCTATATTAATATCAATATGGTCGCAAATTTTTCACTGATTGCTTCTCTCTGCTCCTATGTAATTCTAGCACATTGTGCTCAGATACTCAATAAACATTTACCAAATATATGAATGCTATTCTTGTAAATTTATAAAAAATAAAATCATTTTATGTCACATTTTAATGCAACCAACATAATATAGTATCAGGATATCACTTCTAAAAGAGTTAGAAGAGCAGATACCTAAAAAATATTTGCAAGGAGGAAATTGATATGTCATTCTATGGATATAATGAAAAGGAAATGTGTATGAAAGATCATGGTGGAAAGGATTACTGCGAAAAAGAAAAATATAGGGAAAAAGAAACAGAAAAAGAAAAAGAAAGAGAATATGGTGAGTGGGACTATTGCGACTGCAAATTTGCAAAACATTTACGCAAATATGTTGGTGAAACTGTAACTGTATTCACAGCAAGCGGTGGAGTTTCCGGCTGTGGATTCACAGGTTTTCTAATTGATGTTGACTGCTGCTTTATCCGTCTCGTTAATAAACAGGGTTCAGAGCCTACCTGCCCATTAGGAAGTGCCTGCTGCTGTGAAAATGACGGACCTGGCAAAGATATAGCTTACAAACCTCAGAAACCAAATTACTATACCGTTGGATCTGTAACTGATATTCCAATTGATCAAATTGTAGCATTTACTCATAATGCAGTTTAATCTTTAAGTAATTGAACTTGTCAAAGAGCCTTATAAATAATCCTATAAAAGTAAGGAGCCCGGAGGTCCCATTTAGTTTCAACAAATGGGCCTCCGGGCTTCTTTATACTAAGAACTAATTTCTTATTCCAGATAATTTATTTAAAATAACTTACTCCTGATTCGAAAATATATTGATTCTGATTACCTGTAATATTAACTGCAACTCCATTCCCACGTCTTTCTGAATGAGCCATCTTTCCAAAAACTCTTCCGTCAGGACTGGTAATGCCTTCAATTGCAAAGTAAGAACCATTTGGATTAAAATCTTCCTGCATGGTTGGGTTACCCTCTAAATCCACATACTGGGTAGCAATTTGGCCGTTTGCATGCAACAAATCGTCCTTCTCCGTGAGAAGCAGGAATGGAATAAATTCCACCTAGCTCTGCCTTTTGCAACCAAGGAGATTTATTAGAAACCACCTTTGTATAAACAGATTTTGAAATATGACGACCAATATTATTAGTCGTTAAGGTAGGAGAATCTTCCTTCATGGTGGTTATTTCTCCAAAAGGAACCAGTCCTAATTTAATTAAGGCCTGAAATCCGTTACAGATACCAAGCACTAAGCCGTCTCGGTTCTTAAGCAGGTCATTGACTGCTTCTTTAATTTTCTCATTGCGAAATGCTGTTGCAATAAATTTGCCGGAACCATCAGGTTCATCTCCCGCAGAGAATCCACCTGGGAACATAAGAATCTGCGCTTCCTGAATGCCCTTTTCAAATGCTTCAACAGATTCTCTTATCTGGTCAGCACTTAAATTCTTAAATACTGTGGTAGTTACTTTGGCCCCAGCTAATTCAAATGCCTTCATGGAGTCATATTCACAGTTGGTTCCTGGAAATACTGGAATAAATACATTTGGCCTTGCAACTTTATTTTTAGTAACGTAAATTGATTTTGCTTCGTAGAGATAAGGAGTTATCTTCTTTTCTTCTACTCCAGAAGCTGTTGGGAATACATCCTCTAAAGTATTTGTCCATGCAGCTAAAGCTTCCTTCATTGATATTACTGTATTTTGGTAAATAAATTGATCTGCTTCCAAAACTTTACCAATTAGATTATATTCCACATTGGCAGCAGCAAGTTTTTCTAAGTCAGCCTCACTGATTTCAGCAATAATGGATCCATGCCCAGGAGCAAATAAAGTATCTACACTTATTTTATTATCAATTTGTACTCCTAATTGATTACCAAATGCCATCTTGCTAACAGCTTCCACAATTCCACCGGCACCCATTGCATAAGCAGATAAGATTACTTTTTCCTGGCATAATTCATATATTGTATGGTAAAGTTCCATTAATTCCTCATATTGAGGAAGATCAAAGCTGTCTCTCTTTAAAGAAAATGCTACCAGCACATTACCAGCGGCTTTTAATTCAGGTGTTACAATATCTTGTACCTTTCCAGTATTAACAGCAAAAGAAACCAGAGTTGGAGGTACATCAATCTCATTAAAAGTTCCTGACATACTGTCTTTACCACCAATAGATGGCAGTCCTAATTTCATTTGTGCCTCATAGGCTCCTAATAGTGCAGTTAATGGTTCACCCCAGCGCTTTGGATCATTTCCAAGTCTTCTAAAGTATTCCTGGAAGGTAAATCTTATTTTTCTAAAATCACCACCAGATGCTACAATCTTAGCAACGGAAGAAACAATTGCATAGATTGCTCCATGGTATGGGCTCCAAGTGGATAAATAGGGATCAAAGCCATAGCTCATCATGGTTACGGTATCACATTGTCCTTTTAATACAGGTAGTTTGGCTACCATGGTCTGGGTAGGAGTCATCTGATACTTTCCACCATAAGGCATAGTTACAGTACCAGCCCCAATGGAACTGTCAAACATTTCAACAAGTCCCTTTTTGGAACATACATTAAGATCTCCTAACAATTGCAACCATTTATCTTTTACTGAAGTCTCAACTTCCGGTGTTTTAATAAAATAATTGTCCTTTTGAGATGGTAACGTAATAAAAGCTTCTGTTTCCTGGTGAGCTCCGTTGGTATCTAAAAATGCTCTTGAAATATTAACAATTTCTTTGCCTCTCCAAGTCATAACTAGTCTTGGTTCCTCTTTTACTTCTGCTACTTCAATTGCCTCTAGATTCTCTTCTTTTGCATATGCCAGCATCTTCTTGACATCTTTGGCATCAACAACCACTGCCATTCTTTCCTGAGATTCTGATATGGCTAATTCTGTACCATCAAGTCCAGCATATTTTTTTGGTACTTTATCCAAATCAATTAGTAGTCCATCTGCTAATTCACCAATTGCTACAGATACTCCACCAGCTCCAAAATCATTACATTTTTTAATTAGTTTACTAACTTCTTCTCTTCGGAATAAACGTTGTAGTTTTCTTTCCGTTGGTGCATTTCCTTTTTGCACCTCAGCACCACAGGTTTCTATGGACTCTGTAGTATGGACTTTCGAGGAACCCGTTGCTCCTCCAATACCATCTCGTCCGGTTCTGCCTCCAAGTAGAATAATCTTATTACCAGGGTCTGAATTCTCACGAATTACATTCTTACGAGGTGCTGCACCCATAACTGCACCAATTTCCATTCTTTTAGCTACGTAATTAGGATGATAAATCTCCTCTACCAAGCCGGTAGCCAGTCCAATCTGGTTACCATAAGAACTGTAGCCACTTGCTGCACCGGTAACAATTTTTCTCTGTGGTAATTTACCCTCAAGGGTATCTTTTAAAGAAACAGTTGGATCTGCTGCACCGGTAACACGCATTGCCTGATATACATAACCTCTACCTGAAAGCGGATCTCGGATAGC
>JAQSYR010000236.1 GCA_029256035.1 Anaerocolumna sp.
TCGTAGGTTCTTCCTACTACTTTGGCTATCATCATAACCACTAGCATAACAATAGATCTGTTGGTAGAAACACTAAAATTAGTGAGAATACCATACACAAGAATAAAGCCTATAGATAATAAGGTTGCTGGTAAGAGTGGTATCCTTAATTTGCTTAACAACTGATAGAAGGAGAGGCCAAGAATAGATATATGCAAACCCGAGATAGCCAAAATGTGAGATATTCCATTTTTCTGGTATAGTTCTTTCATTTCCTCATCTAAAAGTTCTGATTCTCCTAAAATCATGGCAGATAGAATCCCTGCATCTTTTTCTGGCAGGATACCATAAAATGTATGAATTACTTTATATTTATAATTGTAGATGCCTTGATAAACTTTGGAGTACTCCGAATCCATTAAGGATATAGCGTCTGCAGTGATTTTGTAATCAATGTTACTCATTCGGTTATATAGTTGTTCATCAAACTGACCTGGATTTGTAGCTTGTTTGAATTTTGTAATTTGTCCGGAAACTAATAGAATATTGCCAATTTTATAAGAGTTTTTATGAGAGCTGTAGACGGTTACTTTAGAACTATAGAATTGCTGATCTGACAAAGAAATTGTAATCATATTATTTTTTAAAGTAAGAATTATATAGGAACCTCGGTCACTGATGGACTCTAGTTGTCCTTTTATTGTTCCATTTATTTTATCCTCAAAAAAATTATTAATAGGCGGTGATGTAATCTGTTGATTCAGCCTGACTTGGCCTAAGAGAAGTAGAAATGGGAAGCCATATAAAAATAAATGATATTTTAAAGTATTTTTCTTATCTTTCCAAGGAAAGCATATATACTTTGTAATAATAGCAGCTAAAATTATTGCTGCCAAAATAACAAACTTCAAACCCACCTGATAAAGCCCCATTCCTGCTGTATATGCTAAAAGCAGCCAGACCAGTGGCCTTTTTATTATCAATCCCACTCCCCCTTTTAAAAGCTGGAGAGAATCTTAGTAATGATTCCCTCCCAACTGTTTTATTATATTATTGTATCATTATTTTATGATGTTGGGGTCAAAAGTCTAACTTTATATATAAAAGCGAATAACAACGTATATATTTTCATCTGGACTTGCCTTTCCCTTCGGACGGTTGACCCCAACATCATTTTATTGTATCATTATATTATTGTATTATTTTTAAATATAAATCATTTGCTTTCTTCTACAATTTCCAGATTACGCTCAAAGAGGCCATCAAAAGGTATTTTGTCTCCATAGGTTGCTCTTGTTGCTCCATCTATTGTAAATTGAACTTTGTTTATGGTAGATAATTCATCTAAAGAATTTACGACAGAGTAAATAACAACTTCTTCTCCAATTCCAGGTACTTTATCTAAAAATTTTTTATTGAAATCCACATAACATATGTTATCTTTCGTAGTAACTTTGATTAATTCCGTTCCTTCTGGCATAGTATGAATCATATTATCTTCAATAGGTCCATTAATTAACTGCTGAATAATCATCTGTTCAATAGATCGATTACCATTATAGGTAATCAGTAGGTTAGATTCTACTAAAGCATCCCCTTCTTCATTTGAATAATATATTTTTACATATACTTTTTCAGCATCTGTATCATCTATAAAATCAGTTCCCTTCATAAAGCCTACTGGTTTATCATTATTTCCCATAAGGGGCAAGCCATTAATATAAAACTCAATATAATCCACACCCTCAATCTGGCTTAGAGTTTTTACTATGGTAGCGCGACAAAGAATTTCATTTAGCCCTGTTAATGAACTGTAATCCGAACTAAAATTAATTGTCAGAATGCCACCTTCATTAAAAGTATATTGCAAAACTTTAACATCTTCCGGCTTCGCTTTTTTCATGGTAATATCAGCCGGATCTGTGCTTAGAGCATCTAAAAATTCATCTACTAACGCCTCTTTTGTTTTACCAGTTGGTTTATAATCAACCCCAATTATTTTAGTACTGTTCGTGTCTGTATAGTAGACTTGCATAGAGGCTTCTGCAATATTATCTTGTTCTAAATCATTGTCTTTGCTGCATCCAAAAGATAAAATTCCTATAAGTATCAGTAACGGAAGCAATCTATATTTTAACAACTTTCTGCTACTAATGGGTTGCTTTAACGTTCTCATAAGTTTCATATTCAAAATTATTTTCATATTCAAAATTATTTTTATATCCATCATATAGAAATATAGAAACCTCCTTTCCCTTTAACTAAACTTAAGCAAATTCGAAGCATATTATTGTGTTTAAACAATATAATTAATTGGTATTCTTACGGTAAACGTAGTCCCTTCATTTTCTTTACTATAAACCTTAATTGCACCTTTATGCATATGAATTGCATTTTTAGCTATGGAGAGACCAAGTCCTGTTCCACCGGTTCCCCTGGAACGGGCCTTATCTACTCGATAAAAACGTTCAAAAATAAAGTCCTGGGACTCCTCTGGTATTCCAATACCAGAATCGGATACTTTTACATAAAAATACTTATGATCAGCGTTTAGGGATACCCGAACCCAACCATCTTCTACATTATATTTAATTGCATTCTCTATTAAATTAGAAATTGCCAAAGAAAGTTTCACCTCATCTACTTCAGCAACTACCGGGCGAAAACTTTCAAACACCAATTCAATATTTCGTTTCTTAGCAATTGGTCGCAATCTTTTTAAAACCTGTTCTAACAAATCATTGATTTTAACTGATGATATATTCATATCACTAGCAGTCTTGTCCAGCTTAACTAAGGATAATAAATCATTGATTATTTTATTCTCACGTTCAATTTCATCTGCAATATCCACCAAGAATTCCCGGTAAAGTTCTGTTGGAACATTTTCCTGCATGAGAAGAGAATCCGCTAATACTTTAACCGAAGTTAATGGTGTTTTCAGTTCATGGGAAACGTTGGATACAAATTCCTGCCTGGAACTTTCTAAATTCTTTATGCGCAAGAGCATCTGATTTAAAGAATCTGATATCTGTTTTATTTCAGTAAAGCTTTCTACGGAAACTTCTTCATCCAAATAACCTTCTGTCAAATGCCCAATTGCCTTCTTTAAAGAAAGCAAAGGTTTTATTAGCATACCAGAGTAAAAGAAAGCAATTACTAATATTAAAATGACGGAAGTAATAAGTAGCAAAGAAGCTTTCTGCGAGAGCAAATCGGACATGGAATATATATTTTTTGTGGAAGAAATAATAATTAGTGCTCCCATAACTTCTTTTGTTGTATTATGGGTAATCGGAAGAGTCAGTTCAATAAAGTGCCTGTCATCATCTTTGTTAATGGCACCTGCACCTTTGGGTAATGAGATTTACTACCGTATTTCCTTGTCTTTGTATTTCATTTTTTCTATTAATAATAGCATTTTGTGTGTAAGTTTTTATCATATCAAAAGAAACAAATATTACAGGAATTGCACCAATAAATAAGAGGGCCATTAAAATATAAACCCTCATACTGTTTAAAAACCATAATCTAGATTTAATCCTGGAAAAAATAGCCAACACCCCATTTTGTATGTATATATTTAGGATCACTTGGGTTATCTTCAATCTTCTCCCTTAGTCTGCGAATGTGAACATCTACTGTTCTTACATCGCCCGGATAATCATATCCCCATACAGTATTCAGCAGGTTCTCACGGCTATATACTTTGTTTGGATTGAATATTAATAACTCAAGTAAATCAAATTCTTTCGCTGTTAAATTCACTTCTTTATTATTGACATACACTCTTCGGCTTTCACAATCAATTTTTAGGCCATCATGAACAATTACTTTGGCAGAATCAGCGTTGATATTCTTCTTGGCACTACGACGCATAATCGCTTTAATTCTTGCTTTCACTTCTAAAATATTAAAAGGTTTTGTTATATAATCGTCTGCACCATATTCAAGGCCTAAAATTTTGTCCATATCATCCCCTTTTGCGGTAAGCATAATAATAGGCATACTGGAAAATTCACGTATCTGTTGACATACTTCAAACCCCGTGAGTTTAGGTAACATTACATCTAATAAAACTACATCATATTCTGTTTTTTTCGCAGCTTCTAATGCTTCTTCTCCATCATAAGCTGTGTCTACTTCCATTCCGTCCTGTTCCAGACTAAATCGAATTCCTTTAACAATTAATTTTTCATCATCAACAACAAGTACTTTCTTTCCCACATTATCACCTCTTTAAATTATAATTACTTATCTTTCCTTAAATATTTATTTATCATTTATTGTAATAAACTCACTGATTTTATTAAATACAGAATCTTTTATTCCTTCAATATTCTTAATTTCTTCAATGGATTTAAAACTGCCTTTATCCTGTCTATAAGAAATTATGCTATTGGCTTTTGCTTCTCCGATTCCGGCTAGTGTCATAAGTTCTTCTTTTGTAGCCGTATTAATATTAACTTTAACTTCCTGGTTTTTCTCCTGGCTGACACTTTGTATATGCTCTAAAGGATCTACGGATACAACTTCAGATTCTGTTGGAATATAGACCTGCTGTCCATCGGTTACCAAAGCCGCTTGGTTCACATACTCTCCCGCAGCTTCCTTTGTTAAACCTCCAGCTAATTGTATCATCTGGATAATTCTTGTCCCTTCCTTAACTTCATATACACCAGGTTTATTAACTGCTCCACAAATATGAACAAAAATTATATCTGTTTTTGCAGGTTGACTATCATTATGATCTGATGTTGATAATTCTGTACTTTCCTCTGTTTCAGGAAGAAGCGCCAAATCCGAAGAGTTATTCTCCAGGGAAATCACTTCTTTTTGATCTGCTGTTATACTGCAACTATAAAAAAGCCCTGTAAGAATTACAAAAAGAATAACCAATAAGAGTTTATATTTTTTATTTTTTTCCATAAAAATCCACCTTTCAATAAAGTAAACCACTCTACAAAAGGCCGATTAAACTGTATCCTCAATACAATTCATAGTATTATTTTACCTAAATAGTTGTATTATTACAATAGGAAATAAAATTTATTTTATTTCCATTTGAAGATAATAATGCCCCCAATAATGATGACCATTCCAATAACCTTTCTCCATTCAAAATTGGCTTTTTCAATGCCAAACATGCCAAAAAGCTCAATTCCGTAGGCAACCAGTAATTGTGCAGTTACGATTAACATAATAGCTCTTGCAGGTCCTAAAGAATCAACACTTTTCACCACAGTAAAGGTGATAAAAGCTCCCATCGCGCCACCTAACAGCATATACTTATGATCGATACGAAACAGCGCACCTATATTACTTTCCCTGCCAGTAACAAACCAGGCAACGACACATACTATAAATGCTGTAAGCTGTACAAATCCAGCTGATAACCAGATATTTGTCTGCTTTGTTACTCCAGTGTTAAAAACTCCCTGAATACTCAT
>JAQSYR010000237.1 GCA_029256035.1 Anaerocolumna sp.
TCTGTTAAGGAAGAAGATGCTATATCTACCGGCTCATTATAGTGGGTTGCCATATGCCTTCTAATATAAGTACTGCAGCCTTGAGAACCATGGAGAATGGTCATACATTTCTTTATCCCATAGAAAGCAGTTACCGACCCCATTGGCATACACATTTTACAGGGGTTTACGTTTAGATTAACGATGGTTCCTTTCATAAAGCTGCCTCCTTCCTAATAAACTTCCATACAGGATTATTTATACTCATATTAATCTCTTTTGTAAAATTAATAACTCCATCAAAACCACTTAGTGGATGCTTCCTTTCATGGTTATGATCACAAAAGGCAATTCCAAGCTTATAGGCTAATGGCCTTTCTTTTACTCCTCCAACTAAAATATGGGCCCCTTTTTCCTTAATAAACTTCTCAAGTTCGGCTGGATTTGTATCATCTAGAATTACCGTATCCGGGTTAACTAATGACTCGATAATATCATAATCCTCTTTTTTACCAGTTTGTGTCCCTACTACTACTGTCTCTATTCCCATGGATCTAAATTGCCTGATCAAAGAGATTGCTTTAAAACCCCCACCTACGTAGATTGCTGCCTTTTTTCCATCCAGATTCTTTCGATACTTTGCCTCAAAATCTTTGATTTTTTCAGCTTCCTCTGAAGTAAATGCTATTGCTTTTTGTCTGGCCTCCTCATTATTTAGGGCCTCTGCCGTGCGAATTAAGGAACTTGTCGTATCTTCAATACCAAAAAAGCTTACCTTTATATAAGGAATTCCCATTTCTTCTTCCATGCGATTTGCCAGGTAAGTACTAGAACCGGCACATTGAACAATATTTAATTCTGCACTTGGAGCTTTCAATAAATTTTCGTAATTTGAATCCCCGGTAATGGTAGATACTACCTGGATACCTATCTTATTTAAATAGTCCTTGATAATCCACATTTCCCCAGCAAGGTTAAAGTCACCAAGAATGTTTACTCCTCTACGTTTTTCCGGTTTTACATCCTTAATCAGCTCCATAATTGCATTACAAGCCATCTTATAACCAACGGATTTGTTACCAGAAAATCCTGGAGATTTCACTGGTATAACACGTATGTTATATTTCTCTGACATTGCTTTGCATACTGCTTCTACATCATCTCCAATGACACCAACAATGCAAGTGGAATATACGAAAATTAATTTTGGTTGATGATTTTCCGCAATTTCTTCAATTGCAGCTGTTAATTTTTTTTCTCCCCCGAAAATAACATCCTGCTCTCTTAAGTCCGTTGAAAAACTGTTTCTATAAAGATCTTCTCCACTAGATAGACTTCCCCTAATATCCCAGGTATAACTGGCGCATCCGATTGGACCGTGTACAATGTGAAATGCATCTGTGATTGGATTAAGCACAACTCTTGCACCGCTATATACACAAGCCCTCTGGCTAACGGAACCGGATACGCTGTTGGTGTCACATTTCATACCATTGCCGCCACAGCCACCTTGTTTTAATAATATAAAGTCTTTCCTCTCATCTAAAATGCTGATATTCTCCATGAACAACACTCCTCTCAAATCATGCACCAGTCTCTACCAATTTTCATTTTACCTAGTCTATTACTTACATAACCATTTCAAAGTCTTCTTCTGCACAGTCTCTATCTTGTCTGTCCATATGGGAATCCAGCTCTTACAAAAGGAATATCTTCTGCTCTTGCAATATATTTACCATGGGTTCCACCAATGAGTAAATCCACGCCTTCTTCCTTAATCCACTGATGAAGTTCGAATAAGTCACCAGCTGCTTTCGCTTTGCAGTCTGTTACTCCAAATTTGTTGAATAATTCATTTGCTGCCGCTCCAAATGCATCACCAGGAGTACCAGTTACCAAGTACTTAGGAATCATTCCCATTTCCAATACGAATTCAGCTAAACCAAGTACTGTATCCGGATCACCGAAAATAGCTACCTTTTTATTGTAAGTATATTGGTGGATGTCAATCAGAATATCCACAAGCTGGCCACGCTCTTCCTCTATCATATAAGGAATTTCCTGCTTAGAATAACTCTGAAGTGCCATAATGTACTCATCTGTATTCGCTATACCAATAGGAAGCGGAAGTACTTTGTATGGTACTTTACATTTCTTTTCCAGTGTCTCTGCGCCTGATTCGCTAGCTGCTTTGCCAAGGGCTAATGTAAGTTCTGAATCACCAAGTTCGATAATTTCTTCCACAGTAGTTCCGCCCTTTGGATACATTTCAAACTTACCAGTCATTGGACTATCCATTACTGCACTTGTATCTGGCAGCATAGTATACTTTACGCCCATAGCAGTTGCAATTTTTTTCATTTCTCTCATATCACCAGGGTTTGTAAAGCCTGGAATAATCGCTACTTTGCCGTTCTTTTTACCAGATTTAACAGATAAATAACTAATAAAGCTGGCTACCATATTACTAAACCCGGTTACATGAGAACCTTTATAACTAGGAGTATTGGTATGTATCATGTATTTCCCTTCTGGTATACTAATGTCTTGTATAATAGAAGTTAAATCATCACCTATGGTTTCTGACAAGCAGGTAGTATGAACTGCTATGATTGCTTGAGGATGCCATAGCCGGATCTTTAAAATGTCTAGTGAGTAACATTCTGTGAAAAGCACAACAACCTTGAGAACCATGGCTGTGTGGCAAGCATTCATGTACTCCAAGTGCGGCATAAATTGCTCCTACCGGTTGACAGGTTTTCGCAGGGTTAATTCTTAAAGCACTTCTATCATATTTTTCTTTACTTGTATAATTCAACATAATTACTCACCTCCTATTACGCCATCAAGAATTGGTTTATTCTTCCAAGGTGCTTTCACATAGCCCCATGCTGGTGTATAAATACCCATGCTAATATCTCTTGCAAAATTTACTGCTCCACGAAATCCAGCATATGGTCCGCTATAATCGTAAGAATGTATCTGCCTGGAAAGAATACCACTTTTCTGAGCTACAAACTTATCTTTAATTCCCGAGAAAAAGATGTCAGGTTTATATATTTTAAGGAACTCTTCTGTTTCAAAATGATTTAAATCATCAATCATAAAAGTTCCATCTTCCATTTCTTTAACCATACCACCGTAGTAGTCCAGCTTTTTATCTTCTACCAGTTTCTTATAATCTTCTTCACCTAAATATAAATGATATTTTTCTGGATCTGGTTCCACTGTAATACTTTCGATGTTTTTACTGTCTGCATCTAACTTAATATTAGGAATTACTTCTCTTCCTTCATAATCATCTCTATGAGCGAACTCATAACCTGCCATTAATGTAGACATACCAAGATCCTTTAACAGAACCTGGTAATGGTGAGATCTGGAACCACCGGCGTAAATAGCAGCTGTCTTACCTTTTAATTTACTTTTGTAATAATCCATATCTTCCTGTATTAAATCCAGTTCATCTGCGATTACTGCTTCTGTTCTTTCCGTTAATTCTGGATCATTAAAGTATTCAGCTATACTTCTTAAGGATTCAATGGTTCCCTGTACTCCGATAAAATTAACTTTTACCCAAGGCACACCATATTTCTCTTCTAACATTTCTGCAATATAATTAATTGAACGATGACATTGCACTAAACTTAATCACAGCTAAATGCAATACATTTAATACCGAATTCACTTTCTGCCCATTTTGCCACTGCATGGATATCATCACCAATCAGACCTACTGGGCAGGTGGAAGTAATAAAAATAGTAGATGGTTTAAATAAATCCATTGCTTCTTCAATTGCTTTCTTTAATTTTTTTTCACCACCGAAAACAATATCAGCTTCCTGCATATCTGTTGAAAAGCAATACTCCAGAAAATTATCTTGGCCTTCTTCTTTCTTTCCTTTATGTCTTCTGGTTCCCCATGTGTAATAAGCACATCCAATGGGACCATGAACAATCGTAAGGGCATCTTTTACCGGTCCAAGCACAACGCCTTTACATCCTGCAAAGCAGCATCCTCTATGAGTCATAATTCCTGGAATCGCACGTACATTAGCTGCTATTTCATTGTTGTTTTCATTATTGTTTACCTGAACAATATGTTCTTTACGGTTTTTATATACTTTCGAGTTATACTGGTCAAGCACCTTTTCCATAGTATTCATGGGATCCCCTCTTTCTAATAAGCTTCTATGGACTTTTCACCATTTCGAATCTGGTAATTATCATAGATTGGCATTACAAATATTTTTCCATCACCCGGATTACCGGTAGAGTTAACATCCATTAAAGTCTGCACAACTTTTGATACATCTTCATCATTTACGACAAAAGTAAATGCTCTCTTGGAAATTAATCGTGTTGTTTCAGATATATGCTCTCCCATATGGTTTACAGGAAGTTCACCGGCATCTACAAAAGAGGTTAACATACCCATATCTATCAGCTTTTTACCTCTTCCTAATACTTTTCTACAGGTAAACCCTGGAACACCAATCCCTGCAAGTGCTTCTTTTGTTTCGTTGACTTTATTCTGTCTGACAATTGCCATTATTTCTTTCATGGTCAGCCCTCCTATAGTCCTTTTTTCTTAGAACTGATTGTATATGCTTCTTCTACCGGACTTACAAAGATTCTACCGTCACCAAAGCTTCCATTTTCTCCGGTTCTAGCGTATTTCATAATTATTTTCACTACATCTTCTTTATCTGCATCTTCCACTACCATTAACAACATTTCCTTAGGAAGTTCGTCATAATAAACTTCTCCTACTTTCACACCCTTTTGTTTACCACGTCCATAAACATCCATTTTGGTTACTGCAGGAAATCCAGCAGATAATAATTCAGATAAAACTAAACCAACTTTCTCCGGTCTGATAATTGCTCTTACTAATACCATAATAATACCTCCCCTTAAATATCTAATATTCCATGTTCCATTAAGATTTCTTCTAGTCTTTCCTGTTTCATTGGCTTTGGTATTACAAACATATCGTTTCCATCAATCTTACTTGCCAGTGCTCTGTACTCATCAGCCTGACCAACTGTTGGATCAAAATCAATTACTGTTTTCTTATTAATTTCTGCTCTTTGTACCATATTATCTCTTGGTACAAAGTGAATCATCTGGGATCCTAATTCTTTTGCAAATGCTTCTACTAATTCAGCTTCCCCATCTACTTTTCTGGAATTACAGATAATACCACCAAGTCTAACACCGCCGGTGGCAGCATACTTTTGAATACCTTTTGAAATGTTGTTGGCAGCATATAAAGCCATCATTTCACCGGAAGCTACGATATAGATTTCCTGTGCTTTTCCTTCACGGATTGGCATTGCGAAACCACCGCAAACAACGTCGCCTAATACATCGTAGAATACATAATCTAAATCATCCGTATAGGCACCTAACTGTTCCAATAAATTAATGGATGTGATAATACCACGACCTGCACATCCAACACCAGGTTCCGGACCGCCAGATTCTACACAACGGATACCAGCATAACCTGATTTCAATACTAAATCCAAATCAATGTCTTCCCCTTCATCACGAAGCGTATCCAGTACTGTCTTTTGTGCTAAGCCCCCTAGCACTAGTCTTGTGGAATCCGCTTTAGGATCACATCCAACGATCATAATTTTCTTACCCATCTCACCTAAACCTGCAGTAAGATTTTGTGTGGTAGTAGATTTACCGATACCACCTTTTCCGTAAATAGCAACCTGTCTCATACAAATCCTCCTTCATACTGTGTGAACAACAGCCGCTTCCTGATTAAGGGAGCGACGTCTCTGTCATATAGAGCTTTTATTTATTGATGAAATTTTATCATCTACAGGATTTATATGCAATGCATTGATTTGTCAAATATATATATAATTTATTGCTATTTTTGAACATTTTTCACTATTCGTGGTTCTGTTATAAATTTTCGCACTATTTTATATTATATATTCTAATAACAAAATATTTATTGTACGTCAACAGAATTACTTACGTCATTATTCATATCTTTGCTTATATCTTCGTTTCTGTCTTCGCTTTTGTCATTACTTTTGTCACTGGTTCTGTCCACATTTATATTATCCACGTCTATGACATTATTTAGAAATTCTTCTATCTTTTCACTCTTTAGATATTCTTTTCCATACTTGCCTTTAATAGCATCCATAAAATTAAAGCCTGTCATTGCTTCTACTGTTTCTGGAAGCTGCCCAATAATATCAGTAACATAGCTTGCAACTTTAGCTGCACCCTTAGTTTCACTGCCTCCTCCATTATCAATAATAACAATTTTTTCAGTTTTGGATAAAGGCTCCGCTACAGAGGATGCAATTTGTGGTAGCTTTTCAATAATCATCTGAGTCACAGCGGCATTATTATATTGCTTATAGGCTTCTGCCTTCTTAACCATGGTTTTTGCTTCTGCTTCACCTTTTGCAAGAATTGCAGCAGCTTCTGCCTCACCTTTTAATCGAATTGCTTCAGCTTCCGCTTCTGCCTTTACCTTAATGGCCATACTATAAGCTTCTGCTTCTTTTAATTCCGCATATTTTTTAGCTTCCGCTTGTTTGCTAATCTTATAAACATCTGCATCTGCCTGTTTATTAACGGTAGCAAAAAGTTCCTGCTCTCTTCTTTCTGCTTCTTTTGCCTGAATATCCGTTTCTTTTTCCTTTTTGGTAAGTTCTACTAACATGGCAGTTTCGGTTACTTCTTTTGCTACCTTGTTCTTCTCGATTTCATATGCTAAGTCAGCCTTTGCTTTTGCAGTTTCCTGCTCTTCACGATAAGCCTGGACTTTTAATTCTTTTTCCTTATTGGCTTCTGCTACATGTGTTTCCGCTAAAATTTTCGCCTCAGCTCCAAGTCTTTCTGACTCTGATGTTTTAACCTGAGTTTCTCTGTTAGCTTCCGCTTCAGCCACAGCTGCATTCTTCTTAACTTCAGCTATTCTTGGCTTACCAAGTGCTTCTAAGTAACCATTTTTATCTGAAATATCTCGAATGGTAAATGCCTTTAATTCAAGTCCCATACTTGCAAGACCTACAGCCGCTACCTCTTGTACCTGAGAAGCAAATTTTTCTCTGTCCTTATAGATTTCTTCCACTGTCATCTTGGAAATAATCTCACGGAGCTTTCCTTCTAATACATCCTTTGAGGTATCTTTAATTATATTAATTGTTTCTTGTTCTCTTCCGGTATTAAACTGCTCGATTGCACTTAAGATACTATCTTTATCACTTTTTACCTTAATTACAGCCACTCCATCGGCCTGAATATCAACACCTTGTTCCGTCATGGCTCTTTCCGTTCTTACCTCAATCTTCATGTTCTCAAGGGAAATTTTATCAACCCGTTCTAACAAAGGAACAACAAAACCACCCCCACCAGAGATTACCCTTTTCTTTAAACCGGTAACAACAATGGCTTTGTCTTGTGGCACCTTTTTCCACATTGCAGTAATTAGCAGAATAAAGAGAATTACAACTCCCACAATAATTCCTGCCAAAATAATAGCTTCCATACTTCTTCCTCCTTAAATAATTATTTATTATCAAACACAGGATTCTGTGTCAGATATCAATCCCTATCACATAAAATACATGTTCCTCAATCCAACAGATTGCAACTTCCTTTCC
>JAQSYR010000238.1 GCA_029256035.1 Anaerocolumna sp.
CTGATAACTCTGATCAAGAATTCGTTTGGATCTGGGAGTAAAACCATCCACTTCAACAACTTCAGTTGA
This sequence comes from Anaerocolumna sp., assembly GCA_029256035.1. GTDB lineage: Bacteria > Bacillota > Clostridia > Lachnospirales > Lachnospiraceae > Anaerocolumna. The sequence continues at coordinate 70 of JAQSYR010000238.1, forward strand.
GGAATTAGGAGCAATCAACTGATTTACAAGATCAACTACCTTTTCCTCATCCACTCCATTTTTTTCTAAAACTTTAGAGGCCACCCCATCTGCTTCCAATAATCCAATTAATAAATGTTCTGTACCTACATAATTATGTGATAACTTATAGGCCACTTCTGTAGCATATGTGATGGCAGCTTTTGCACTTTCTGTATATCTATCGTTCATAATAACCTCCTTAACTGTAGCGTAACCAAAATCAATAATTTCATTTAGCTAGCCCAATTTTTAAATTATCTCAGGCAATTTTTCTCGAATGTAATCGGCCCTGATTTTGTCCCGTTGTATGGAACCAATATTCTTATCCTGGTGACATTGAAGATTACCTGGTTGAATATCCATCATTAATTCATGTACATTGAATTCCTGTTTTGGTTTTATTAATTCTAAATCTAAACCAAGTTTTAATTGTGCTAATAATGTCATAGCATCACCAGAAGTGAGCTGTCTGGCATATCGTAAGATACCATAAGAACGATGCACTTTATCCTCTACTTCGTCATAACTGTAAAGACTGCCTACACTTTTGGTAGCTTCTCCATAAGTTCCACGTAAAGCGATACCGTATTTGCCAAGTTCTTCTATTAATTTGCCAACACGACCGGCTGCAGTTAATGCTGGGAGAAATACCATATAGGAAGCACGCAGGCCAGTGCCAACATTGGTAGGGCAGGAAGTAAGATATCCATATTTTTCATGAAATGCATATTCGAAAATTCCACTGGTAATATCGTCAACTTTATTCGCCATGCGAAAAGCTTCATAAATATTCATTCCACCTGTTACAGATTGAATTCTTAAGTGGTCTTCTTCGTTAATCATAATACTTATTTTTTCATCTTCTGATAAAATTAAACCTGTGCTTTGTTCTTTGGCAGTAAGTAACGGACTAATAATATGTCTTTCTACCATAGCAGTTTTATCGATTTCAGCTAAAGTATTCACATTACTGCTGTTATACTTTCGTTCTGTTTGCTGCTCTATGGTTTTTGCAGACTCCTTTACCTCATTTACCATTAAAACAGCCTGTTCATCCGATAATTTAATGGAAAAAGGGTATTTTCTTAAATTACGCGCCAACCTGATTCTACTGGAGATAACAACATCACTATTCTTAGCTGGTTCTTTATACCATTTAAGCATTGTTTATCTCCTCCTTTCTTAGTTTCCGAATTTGATCTCTTAGCCTGGCAGCTTCTTCAAACTCTTCTTTCTCTATGGCATCCTGTAAGCGTATGGACAGTTTATCTATTTCTGGCATTTCTTTTATGATTTTATCGGTCTTACTTTCAAAATCTTTTGGCTTTTTACCTGTATGGGCATCAGATCCTTGAATATTTCGAATACTTTGCTCTAATACCTTATCAAAACTATCATAACAATGATCACATCCAAATCTTCCAACACGAAGGAACTCAGAGTATGTCATTCCACATTTGTCACAATGAAGTTCCTTTCCGGTACGTTCTTTTTCTTGAGCAGGGTTTCCGTGATAGTTTCCTAAAATTGTGGATAATAAACTACCCAATGAAGTTTCTGGATTTAATATAGAGGCACCCATTTGAAAAGAAGTAAGTTCTGTGGCACATTCTTCACACAAATGCTGTTCACTTTTTTCTCCGTTTACAATCTCAGTGTAATAAACCTTAGCCTCATTCTTTTTACATTTGTCACATAACATAGTAACGACCTCCTTTCTAAGATACTAGCAGTTGTCTGGTGAATACTCAGAGTATATATTACTAACAAGCTTATGAATTTCTTCACATGAGATATTTTTGCAAATGGCCTTTGCTAAAATAACTTTCATATCTTCCATAATTTCATTTATTGCTTTTAACTTATCTGCATCTACCGAAATTACAGCACCCTTTCTTCTATCCAGTTTTACATAACCTTCTTGTTTTAGGATGGTATATGCTTTATTCACCGTATGCATGTTTATTCCAATATCTTCTGCAAGTTCTCTAACGGAAGGAAGATTATCACCTTCTCTTATCTTAGCGCACGCAATTCCAATTATGATTTGATTACGAAGCTGGATATAAAAAGCCTCATCACTATTGAAATCTATAGTTACGATCAAATCATCCACCTCCTATTAGTGTAGTTATATTTGTTATATACATACTATAACACAATATTTTTTTTGTCAAGTTTTCATATTGAGAATATTTTTCATTAAAATTATCTTATAATTCACTTCTTTGCCGATTAAATTCTTACATCTACTTATCAAGATTCATTTTTTGCAAATAAATACGAATGATAAAGGATGTCATAACAATTGTAACAATTGTAAATGCCAGGATAATTATGATAAGAACAATGATATTGCCATTATTTTTATTCTCTAAAGTATTATTTACGTTTTGCCACTCATTAAAACGCTGGATTGTATTTTCATTTTTATCAAATTGATAAAATTCAGCATTGCCATTTTCACTTTTTGCATATAGTAACACAAATTCGCTCTCTGGATTTTCTAATGGAACAAGAACTTCTAACGTTGTACTATCTAACATAATTGTTGTCTTTTCATATCCCACAGGAATCAGATCTTCTCC
>JAQSYR010000239.1 GCA_029256035.1 Anaerocolumna sp.
GAGGCTACATTTTTAATATAATCACGATATCTTACATAATGATTCTTTGCTGATGTATCTGTTGGTGGCCCATCATGAACCACAACAAATTCAGGAATTACTACTTCTAATAATACAATTTCACCAGATCCGGTTGTGGGCTTAATTTCCTCTTCCGCAATTTTGGGCGGATACTCACCAAATAATGTATGTGGTGGAATAACATATAACTGACCCTCTGGGGAAACTTCTGCTCTTGCCATACTAATTGGTTGCAGTGCTGTTACCTGAGGTAATATTTCTGCACCATTAATCATTACACTTTCAAATCCTGGTGCCACAGTTCGTATGTTATATTCTGCGTATGGCTGTACATCCGTTGGCTCCTGGCTGTATTCAAACGGTGGAGCTGGAAGCTCAATCTCTGGAGTATTACCTATCGCGTCGGTTGTTAATTCTTCAATTACTGTTGTAGGGTCCGTTACACTGGTTATCTGAACGGTAGCGTTACTAACAGGGATAATTCCTCCCTGTTGCACAACATTTACCTGCAGTTTACCAAAGGACATGGTATCCATTTGTGCCGGGTATACTATATTCTTTAATTGATTCATATGGTATCCTTTATCAACGGAAAGGCATGCCTGTTCCATTGCCTCATTCTATTTTATTTTAATATATGCATCAAAACTGATATGGTTCCCTGTGATCTAAGGTGTCAAATTCATATTCCTGTTCTCTTATGACCTCAATTATCTTTGGTAATGTCTGAGCCGTAAGTTTATTAACTGAAGCGTCGTGTAATAGAATAATAGGATTTTTTTTCCGTTCAAGGTCTTTCATAATATTATAAAGGATTCGATATTCCGTAGGTTTACCTATAGAATCCTCTGCACTAACCGTCCAATCATAAAATGTAAACCCTCTGCGTTCCATTTCTGCTACTAACTCTTTTTTAATATGTTTATTATATCCATTTGCGCTTCCCCAAGGAAACCGGAATATTTTAGGCTGAACACCGGTTATTTCATAGATCAGCTGATATGCCTGATAGAAGTCTTCCAGATAAGCTTCCACTGAGGAATAAATTTTTTTATAATCATGGGAATAGGTATGAATTCCTATGGTATGCCCTTCCTTTATCATTTTCTTTAAAACTTCCTTTTCATCTTCTGTTATGGTGCACCCAATAATAAAGAAGGTTGCTTTTACATTTTCCTCTTTCAATGTCTCTAGAATTTCTTCGGTTATTTGGCTTGGACCATCATCAAAGGTTAAATAGGCTAATTTTTTCTCTTTAATATGTATGATAGGCTTTACACTTTCCACATACAACTCTGGATAAAGTTCCATGTAATGTAGGGAACCATCATCCGATAGTATTTTTTCTCTAGCCATATCATTTTCTAGTTTTGCTAATAATTGATTGCTAATTTTATAATCAGTATTGGATAATACCCCGAATTCTTCTTGACTAAAACTGTTGGTTGCTAACCTAGCCAATAAAAATAGCAGTATACAGGTAAGCAGAGTTATTATAATTTTCTCTTTCATTTCCACTCCAGACAGTATCTTTCTATATATTATGCGAATTTTGCTTAACAAATACTAATCTCCCATTTGGATTTCTTGACGGTACTTGGGAAATATAATAATATCTATATTATAGTTTTGTTAATTTTAAAATAGGAGGGGATGAATAATGACTGGTTTTGACCGTTTGGAAGAGAATATAGAAACAACTATTTATGAGGGAATTTTAAAACTTGGTAAGGAAAGGAATGATAGTTTTAGTATCTACTATGATTTAGATTTATTAAATTATTTGCTGGAAACTAACTTTAAGACAAAGGAAGAATGTTTCCAATATCTAAATGAATTTATGAATAATTCAAAATCCAGTTCCTATGAGATTAAAATCTCACTGGATAATAAAAGATTTAGGTTTACTGTATTCAAAGAAGGAATTCAATTTATTGAGAATAAGAATAAAGAGAATTATTTTTTGAGAGATATGATTGAGACTGTAAAGACTCACCATTTTAACCTGGAAGATATTTTAAGAATATTCAAAAAATACTCTAACGACTTTATATGTGAAAATATTGATCATGAGGAATTCCAATACGTTCTCTATTTTAAAGACACGAATTTGGATCCATATAAATATTGCTTTAGTTTTGATCAAATGGGTGGATATTACCACCGTTTGTTAGATTATTATTATAAAGATTTGGACGTTCCAAGTAATGAAATTTTTTTATAAAACAGCGCATACTACTCTTATTAAGTAAATGCTGGATAAGGAAAGTAAGGCACGTATTCGTTATAAAAAATATTGCAGCCATTGTAATAAAGAAGTTACAGCAAAAGACATTATAAAAGGATACGAATACGAGAAAGATAAATATGTCATCATGACGGAAGAGGAACTTGAGAAAATTAAGACGAAAAAAGATAAAACCATTCATATTATTCAATTTGCTAAATTGTCAGAGGTAGATCAGCTATATTACGAGAAAAATTATTATGGAATTCCGGATACAGGAGCTGAAAAGGCTTTTGAGTTATTAAGGCAGTCCCTGCTTACTCAAAAAAAAGTTGCCATTGCTAAAACTGTCATTGGAACTAGAGAAAACTTGCTTGTTTTGTATCCTACCAAGGATGGGTTAATAGTCAAAACATTATTTTATCAGGACGAAGTAGTCGCTCCTCCAAAACAGGTTCCCAAAGTAAAACTAGAAGAAAGTGAATTGGAAATGGCTAAGATGCTCATAGATACCATGACAAAACCTTTTGATGCTACTACTTTTAAAGACGAATATCAGGAACGTTTAAGGGAAGCCATTATGACAAAAATCCAAGGCAAAGAAATTATTACCGCTGATGCTGAACCTGGAAATAATGTAATAGATTTAATGGAAGCATTACAAAAAAGCTTGGATTTATCAAAGTTCGATAAATTATCAGGTACTGCATAATGGATTTATTTGAAGAAAAAGCAATTAAGCCAATGTTAATTAAGGACATGTTGGAGCCCTTTAATTCACCTGATTATATCTATGAGTTAAAGTTAGACGGAATAAGGTGCATCGCTTATTTAGATCAGACTGGTACTGATTTACGAAATAAGCGAAATGTTCTGTTATTACCTAAGTTCCCTGAATTAAGTAATATTCATGAGCAGGTGAAGGAAAGTTGTATCCTTGATGGGGAATTAATCATTTTAAAAAAAGGAGTTCCTGACTTCTTTGAGCTCCAACGCAGAACCTTATTGAGCGACCGCTTTAAAATCCAATTATCCGCCAGTCAATTTCCTGCCAGTTATGTAGCCTATGATATCTTATACCAGGGTAACAGACAACTAACTGACCTTCCACTTTTAGAACGCAAGAAATTACTGGAAG
>JAQSYR010000240.1 GCA_029256035.1 Anaerocolumna sp.
AACTAAAAAATATACGGAACGTGTTGGGGCATATGGTGTTGGATTTGATAAAAATGGTAATATACCAGTAGCAATGACACATCTTTACAACGGTAAGGAAGGATATTTTTTACTTGGTGGAGGAATTGATAATGATGAAACACATAGCAAATGCATAGAACGAGAATGTCTTGAAGAAGCAGGGCTTAAAGTTACGCCACTAAACTTTGTTTGCAAGGGCGATTATTACCATTTCATTGAGCAAACTAAAACTTTTTTTCATGGTATAGGTTATTTTTATTATATGGAAATCGATAAAGTTGTAGCTAATTCAACTGAACCTGACCATCATTTAGTTTGGCTAACTATTGATGAAGTAAAAGAAAAACTATTTTTGCCTCATCAAATTTGGGCAGTTGAAGAAATATATAAAGCATTCGTAAAAAAAGCATAATCCCAACTAAATTTTATTAGAGAGTGGCGTGATTCAGATTCGAAACATTGTGTAGTATAGGAGGGGTATCATGAAATCAGTAATAAGTGAAAAAGAGTATGATCAATATTTGAAGGAGGCACTTTATGCTAGTCCTGTAAGGTTTTGCATTGGTGCAATAGGAATGTATTTACTTATTTCCTTTGCGTTTGATTTAATTGGAGGTACTTTAAGTTTTGATTTGAAAAGTATCTTACTTAATTTAGGTATATCAGTAACTTGGGGTATCTTATTTACATTATTATTTCTACCTGTTATGAAAATATCAACAAAGAAAATTGTCAGTTATCAAATAGATAATTTAATTGATGATGACAGTTATAGGATATACATACCATGCAGTTATAAGAAATCGAAGCATAATTCAATAGGTGGGATACTGTATATTGGAATAGATTGCATATATTTTAAACCCCACAAGATTAATATTGGTGCCTCCGTGATAGAGTGGAAGAACTTAGAGAATTTAGAAATCACTGTTCAGAAACAAAACGTTCGTTTATTAACTAAATTGTTGTATAGGAATATTCCAGATTGTCTTTTATTTAAAGCTGGAAATAGAATGGCAAATTTTATAGTACCATATCCGCATAAAATTATCCAAGTATGTAATAACGAAGGAATATTAAATAAATAAAGTAATTACCTCAAGCAAGAGAACCACTGTACTAGCAGTTTAGCATTATTTTATTTAATCGAAAGCAAGGTATTGCAAATATGCTACTCTTAACCTCATTGAAGCATCTTGATCGAACGAGAAATATTTCAGTATCCACTTTTCGCGAAGAAGATATTAAGGGAATTGCTCCAAGGGCAAAAGGTTTATATTGTATCCATAAATTCATTTTATTGATTGTGAAGTGATTTTCAACCAGAAATGCTGCAAAAAAATGAAGCAGATGACAGGAGATAAACTTATGAATTACAAAATTGTTAGAGTGAATACCGGGAATTACTCGAAGTTTTCTGATTTGGTACATTGGAGAATGACTGGAAAACAAAGGCATGCAACGGATTATGCTCCGAGTGATGAGATAAAAACAGAACTTGCAAATGCTAATCTTTATATTTATGCAATTGAAGTTGAAGATAAATTCGTTGGTTGGATTAGCCTGATATACCTTCCGAAAGTAGGTAAATTTAATGGCCATGGACATATTTATGTAGATGAGTTATGGATGGAACCATCGTTTAGAAACAATGGTCTAGCAAAAGTATTAATGGCAAAAGCAGATGGCGTAGCGAAAGAATTAAAAGCAACTGGAATTCGTTTATATGTTAATGAAGAGAATCCTATAGCACAAAAATTATATAAAAATTGCGGCTATACTGCATCTTGTACAGCATATATGATGCAGAAATAGCATTGGAATTGAATTAGATTATTGTTAAGTTAAATTGTTGGGTTATGATATTTATTTGTGTGAAAATGGTTGGACCATAAACTGTACCTATTTTGATCTTAATAAAGGGCTAAAAATGAGTAAGACCTTAACAATACAAGTAAAGAGTCAAGAACTGGAATTTCTGCTTATTTTACAGAAAACTTATTTATGAAAGAATATGATCTAAGTGAGGTGAATTTATAGTGTCTGGTAAATTTAAAGGTATAAAGGAGAATATACATGAACATAACCTATGAAAAAATAAGTGATTTTGAAAAAGGTACATTACATAAATTATTAGTAGATGCTTATTCGTTTGATAGCAGTTGGAGAGCACATTTTTATGAAGATTGGATTAAGTTTGATAATTTCTTCTTTCAGAACTTAGAAATTGCAGATAAATATGGTTTTGTTACAGTATTGGATGGTAAAGCGATTGGTCATATCTCATGGGATCCAAGGAATATGCCTGACTATGTGCAAATAGGTCATAACTGTATTGCTTCTAAATATAAAGGAAATAGGTATGGGAAAAAACAACTGCAAGAAGCTATTAATAGAATTCGACAGTATGAGGGGCTTAAAAAAATCATTGTAGGAACAAACTGTAATCTAATAGCTCCACATAATTATGAAAGTGTAGGATTTACACTTTGTCAAAGAAGGGAAAATTTAGATGATACTTTTTCGGGGGATTATCTTGATTATGAAATGATTTTGTAAAAGTGAAAATTTCAACTTGCTGGGATAATAATATTCCATTTTGTTATGATATTAAAAGATAATGCAATTAAAATTCGACCACTAATTCAAGCGGTTAACAAAACTACTATACAGGCCAATACAAGATATATACTGGCAGTTTTTATCTCAGCCCCGAAAATTGCTGAACAATATTTGCGTAAAATTAATTCATTTAAGGAGGAACATGCTTTGAATGATATATATTCTGAAGTCTTCATAGATGCTTTAGTAAATAAAAATTTAGATACAATAAGGAAAATACCAAAAACAGACTTACATAATCATTTCCCGCTTGGCGGAAATCGAGAATACATACGAAAGTTAGTGGGTATAGAGATACCTTTTTATGATGGAGTTCTTACATCTATGCAGGATATGCATGATTGGAACTCAAAATATTTAGGTGATAAGTTTAATAATAGTGGATTATCAAGACATTGTTCAATTAAGTACTTAATGGATTGTCTGAAACCATTTTGGGGCAGAAAAGAATTCTATTCAATTGATTTATACGCAGATGAATTTGCCCAGCCAATAGAGAATTTTATACCAATTTATCAATTGGCAAAGGAAAATGGGCTTCGTTTAAAAGCCCATATTGGTGAATGGGGCACAGCTAAATTAACCGAACATGCAGCATGGAATATAATATGGATGATAATTCCTTCCGCTCGCATTGTTAACAGTTATTTGTTAAAGAATTGAGTTACGCAATTGGTCTACATATCCAAATAACAATTTTTGAAAGTTACTTTAACAAATCAGAATTAATAGAATATGGCAATAGAGAAAATATTGCACCAGACTGTAATGTGGAGAATATGGACTGGACATCCTTCACTCCGCCACGAGAAGTTACTCACTGGATGAAGTTGCCTCAGATTGCGATTCTTTCTGTAATGAATATATTCTTAAGTCTAAAAATAATATACAATACCAAGAACATTATTCATTTTTGCTGGGATATTATGTGCATTTAATTACAGATGCGGCATTTCAATGGTATATACGTGATAATAAAAGAGTTAAAGATACATGGATAAGAATAAATGCTAATGAAAATTTACGTATATGTGCAATCGGATACTCAAATGACTGGGATTCAGTAAAAAAATTGATTTCTAAAAAAGAACGAATACATGAAATTTACAATATAACCCCTTTTGTTTCCTATCTTGTTTATGAAAAAGAAAATGTAATCTTAGGTTTTATTAGCATACATATGCAAAAATTATTACACCATACCGCTAATATTGCTGA
>JAQSYR010000027.1 GCA_029256035.1 Anaerocolumna sp.
GGAAGTAACAAAACGGGCAGATATCTTAATTGTGGCATTAGGGAAACCAAAATTTGTTACAAAGGAATATGTAAAAGAGGGGGCCGTTGTTATTGATGTTGGGATACATCGTGATGAGAACAATAAGTTATGCGGTGACGTAGATTTTGATGATGTTGTAAATTATGTCACTGCTATAACACCAGTTCCAGGCGGAGTTGGACCAATGACAATTGCTATGTTAATGAATAATTGTGTAGAAAGCATAAAAGAAATATAAAATAATTACACATTTAACTATAAAAATTTATAATAATAGGGGTTATGAGTATGAAAGATTCTATATATCTAAATAATAATATGTATGATATATTGCTCTATGAAAATAATTATATCTTTCATCCGGATTATTTTGGAGTTACATCTACTTGGCTAAATGATCCGAATTTCAGATATCAAAGTTCCTTTGAATTAAAGGATTATCAGTTGCTTTTAAAGAATTTTATTGTATCGTCGGATAAAGAATATCCTGAAATTAATGGTATTATGCCGGTGCCAAACTATTCTGAAGAAAATAATAATACTGTAATATATAATAACCTTATGGAACCTATGAAATATACGGGTGGTATTATTATTGGAAATTCAATTATTAATGAATATGGATTTCAAAAATCCATTCCATGCTTTAGTTATAAAAACGTTAGTGAACTTATATTTCGAGATGGCAGACTAATAACAACAGTTGATCATAGCAGAGATATGCTACGAATTCGTAAAAATATAGATTTGGGTTTTCGCAGCTTATACAAGAAACAGGATGTAAAATGTATTGAACGATTTGTTAAGGCATCCTTTATAGGAGAGTATTGCTATACCGATAAGTTTAAAATGGTAAAAACCATAAAGTCACTAAAAAATACCTATATTGAAAAACTTAAGAAGCAGCATAATAGAATTGTGAAAAAAAGCTTTGAGCTAATTCATAAGGGATAATTAAAAGGTACATAGATGGAATTTGTTGTTTGATACAACATAATCACATCTATGTACCTCTTTCTTATTCTATACTAAGAACCGTGTTTAAATCAGTCCCTGCTGAATAGGTAAAGGTGATAATATCTCCTACATTATATTTAATAATTTCCACATAATCTACGACTTCAACGTCAAATATCTCGGTACTATTTTCTAGTAAAATAAAATAGTGAGAATTTCCATCCACAACACCTTCTGCTATCTTTGAAATTTTTCCTGTAATTTTAGGCAGGGTGGAAATATCGGTAACACTAATTCCACTTGTACTCATTAATTCTAAGTAAGTTTTTTCACATTGACTTACGGAATCACCAATAGCAACAATTTGATATTGCTCAATATTAACCATTGCGTATTTTTTAACTAAACCTGCTGCATCTTTTAAAGCAATAAAATAAGTAGGTTCACCACCAATATTTAATATTAATGGGAAGGTAGCACGGTAATTTAAATGCTGAACCTGTCCTTCGGCAGATGCCATTGCAGAATATTCTTCTGCACCGGATATTGGATAATAACGAGTTTCTGCAGTCCGTTGGTTCATCATTACAAAACCGACGTTTGATTCATCTCTTCCAACGGAAGTAACTCCGGTATATACCCATACATCATCTTCTAGAGCAATGTAGTTATACCCATCTGTTGTCTGTAAAGCATCACGCTGCCCAAAAACAGAATTCCAGTAACCGTGTTTTAGGGTGCCATAATAATCATATAATGTAATAAGAAGTTCCGCTGAAAACACTCTGTCAATCCACTTAGGAGCATCTTCCACAGCATAATCAAAATGTTCGCCTGTTATAGCGTTCACTAAAACAACTCTTCCAATGGTTTGCCCACCAAATAAACCAATGGTATATTCCTTTACAGGAAATACCCAGTAAGGAATTCCTTCATCATTGATTTCAAAACTAATGGAATCAAAAATATAAGTAGGGTAATTAAATCGTAAATATCTATAAATATTTCTGCCAAAATGTTCTGAATCAGAATATTTAATTCCTTCTTTTAACTTAACTAATTCAACTTCCTGAGTAGTCATGTCTATTTTTATATAAGCTGGAATACCCTGGGAACGGTTGGTAAGCCATTTTACAGTGTTACCGTATTTTAATGGGGTTACTCTTACCGGAGTTCCTTGAAAATTTATTTGTGTATAGTTATTACTTACTTCAAACTGAGAAACATATTCTACCATGCTGCCCATTTTTCTGGAACCAAGAAGAATGGCAGAATCTTTATCTAAAATAGGAATTTCTTTATATGAAATTTCCTTAATATCTTCTTGGAAATTATGATCCTCAATTGTTAGTAACTGCTGGTATTTTTTTGCGTTAATAAGAGGAGAGGATAGTATGGAGCCAATAATATAGATACCAGCAACTGCCCCTGTTGCACCAAGGAAAATAAATATAAGTTTATTCTTAAACATAGGACCTGGATTTCGGTGGCCATTTCTTGAAACATTTGCAGTTGTAATACCAACAATAATTGTAGAAACAATCAATGCACCAAAGATAAAAAACCAAAATCCTGGTGAGTGAATATTAATTGGAGGCAAAGTGATATAATAATAGACATATGCAGCTACCACAATAATGATTGCGGCAATACCAATTTTAATAAATTTGTTCATAATAAACTCCCATCTGCGTTTCACGCCATTTATAAATTTGAACCATATTTTAACTGTGTTATAATAATATCAAATACCACAATAAAGTCAATTAAAAAGAGATTAGAATTCTTTTATTTTTATAAACTATGAAATAGTTATTCCATTTTAATTAAAAAACTGTTAGAATGTGTTTGGGAATTACCTGAGGTAATTTGCTTATTATATTATTTGGAGGATTTTATGAATATATTATTTATTTCACTTGGCTGTGATAAAAATCTTGTTGACAGTGAAGTGATGCTTGGTATCATTCGTGATAGAGGGTTTAAATTTACGGATAATGAACAGGATGCAGACATTATCATAGTAAATACCTGCTGTTTTATTCATGATGCTAAGGAAGAAAGTATTAATACCATTTTAGAAATGGCAGAATATAAGAAAACCGGGAATTTAAAAGGTTTAATTGTAACTGGATGTTTGGGACAAAGGTATAAAGAAGAAATTCAAAAGGAAATAAAAGAAGTAGATGCAATTTTAGGAACGACTAGCTATGATGAAATTGCAAATGTAATAGATTCTGTTTTAGCAGGAAGCAAAACGGTTCAATTTAAAGATCTTCAATACTTATCAGAGGTACCTTCTTCACGAGTTAATACAACTGGTGGTTATTTTTCTTATTTAAAAATTGCTGAAGGCTGTGATAAACATTGTACCTATTGTATTATTCCTAAAATTCGGGGTAATTTTAGAAGTATTCCAATGGAAAAACTTATAGCAGAGGCAAATGAACTTGTGAAAAATGGTGCAAGAGAATTGATTTTAGTAGCCCAGGAAACAACACTTTATGGAAAAGATATTTATGGAGAAAAAGCACTTCATAAATTACTAAAAGAATTGTGTAAAATAGAAGAGTTACAGTGGATTAGACTGTTGTACAGTTATCCTGAAGAAATTACAGATGAATTAATTGAAGTAATGAAAACTGAGGATAAAATCTGTAACTATCTTGACATGCCAATTCAGCATGCTTCCGATTCTATACTAAAACGAATGGGTCGAAGAACAACAAAAGAAGAATTAATAGGTATTGTTAGGAAACTTAGAAAGAATATACCAGATATATCTCTTAGAACAACATTAATTACAGGCTTTCCTGGGGAAACTGAGGAAGACCACAATGAATTAAAACAATTTGTTAAAGATATGAAATTTAACAGATTAGGTGTATTTACTTATTCCAAAGAAGAAGATACGCCGGCAGCTGCTATGAAGCCTCAGATTCATAAGCATATAAAGAAAAAAAGACAAGCTGAGATTATGGAAATACAACAAGGAATTGCTTTTGAACATGCAAAGGATATGGTAGGTAAAACTTTAAAAGTTATGATTGAAGGTAAATTACCTGCAGATAATACAGAACTAATTTCAAACCAGGAAGATAATATGGAATCCCAAATTTCCAATGTTTATATTGGAAGAACTTATATGGATGCTCCAAAGGTTGATGGTTATATTTTTGTGCAGACAAGAGCCGAACTTATGTCGGGGGAGTTTGTTGATGTTTTGGTAACAGATGCAAAAGACTACGATCTTGTTGGTAAATTAATATAGAAATAAAATAAAATACGACATAATAGTAAGCATTATAGAAAGAAGGGGAAGTTTTATTATGAATTTACCGAATAAAATTACAATCATCAGAGTGTGTATGATACCACTGTTTTTAATACTATATTTAAATCTGATTCCAGGGTTACCTTACAGTAATATTATTGCCGGTATTATCTTTATTCTGGCTAGTTTAACAGATGCTTTAGACGGGCATATTGCAAGAAAACATAACCTTGTTACCAACTTCGGTAAGTTTATGGATCCGTTGGCAGACAAATTATTAGTAAGTGCGGCATTAATTTGTTTTGTAGAATTTAAATTAGTACCAGCATGGATCATTATAATTATTATATCAAGAGAGTTTATTATCAGCGGATTTCGGCTTGTTGCAGCTGATAATGGAGTGGTAATTGCTGCAAGTTATTGGGGAAAATTTAAGACAACAGCACAAATGATAATGTCTATACTCTTAATATTTAATATTCAGAATGATATTTTTTACATCTTAGAGCAAATATTTATATATTTGTCCCTCATTTTAACTGTAATTTCATTAGGGGATTATTTATTTAAGAATAAAAATGTATTAAAAGAAAATAAATAATATTCTTGGAGGCAGAACATGATAGCAGAACTTATCAGCGTAGGAACAGAAATCCTTCTTGGAAATATTGTAAATACCAATGCTAACTTTTTAGCTCAAAAATGTGCCAAGCTTGGAATCTCCAATTATTTTCAAGTATCAGTAGGGGATAATGAAGAAAGATTATCAGATGCAATAAAAACTGCTTTATCCCGTTCGGATATTGTCATCTTAACCGGAGGTTTGGGCCCTACAAAAGATGATTTGACCAAGGAAGTAGTTGCTAAGACCCTTGGAAGAAAATTGGTAGATGATCCTCACACTAGAAATAATATAAAAGAATATTTTGCCAGATTAAATGGAACTGCAATAACAGAAAATAATTGGAAACAAGCATTAATCATTGATGGTTCTACAACTGTAGATAATCATAATGGAACTGCTCCTGGTCTTATAGTTAAAACGGAAGATGGAAAAATTGTAATACTTTTGCCGGGACCACCCAATGAATTAGTTCCTATGTTTCAGCAGGATATCTATCCGTTTTTAAATAATCTTCAACCTGGTCTGCTATATTCAGAGATGGTAAAAATCTGTGGTATCGGTGAAAGTAAAGCTGAAACCATGATTCGGGATTTAATTGATCAACAAACCAATCCTACCATTGCACCCTATGCTAAAACTGGTGAAGTACACTTAAGAGTAACAGCAAGTGCTTCTTCTGAGGAAGAAGGTCAAAAATTAGTAAAACCCATTGTAGATGAACTTTATAGAAGATTTGAAAAAAATATATACACAACGGATGAAAATGAAAATTTAGAGGATTACATTATAAAGCTTTTAGCAAAGCATCATCTAGTTTTATCTACAGCAGAATCATGCACGGGAGGGTTATTAACTGGACGATTAGTAAACGCACCTGGAACTTCCCAGGTACTAAAGGAAGGTTTTATTACCTACTCTAACGAAGCGAAACAAAAATATTTAGGTGTCAACAAAAAGACTTTAGAACAGTACGGAGCCGTTAGTGAAGAAACTGCTTCGGAGATGTCTAAAGGTTTGCTGAATCAAACCTTATGTGACATTTCATTAGCTATAACAGGTATTGCAGGACCCGATGGTGGTAGTGAGGAAAAACCGGTTGGTACTATATATATGGGTTGTGCAACACATGAAAAAATATGGGTAAAGCGATTTAATTTTAAGGGAAATCGTCAGAAAATAAGAGATTATGCGGTGATTAATGGCCTTGATTTATTAAGAAGATGTATCCTTGAGGAATATGGAGAATAAACCTTAAAACTGGGAGAGTGTCCTTAATTTTTCACGGTTTTAACATAAAATTGACATAGATACAGAATACTATAAGTGTATCAGTAATGCTGATAAAGTTATGAATAATATATTTCCCATTTAAGATAGCAGGTTTTATTTTATCATATTTGGCGATATTCATGAAAGATTGCTATAGCAAAGGAATAAGGAGCGATATTTATGAAAAATATATTTAGAATTGCACTTATAATATTGACTGCATCATGTCTGATTTTTGTAACAGGCTGTAATAAAGTTGAGCAGATGAATGAGACAACAGCTGCATATTTGACATCATCTTCCGTGGAAAGTAGCATTGAAGAAACTAACCCAGATGATAATGCTCAAAGAAAACTGGAAACAGAATCAACAGAAAGCTTAGAAGCAAAGAATCAAATTACAAGCAGTTCTGAAAGTACAGCCATTGCTCCTGCTGCAAATAAAGAAATTCCAATTTATACAATGAATGATGTAACTCTTGAAGTGGAAGCTGCAGTAGCCTTAGTACCGGAGAATACGGAGATAACTCCGGAAGTTATTGTTGGATTGGTATCAGACTCTTTAGCTGATCGTTCTGTATTTATAGGAATTGATTCTATTACTACAGAAAATGATGCGGTTATTGTAAGTTTTCTTTCTGACCAACCACCAGTTGTGCAAATGGGGGGATCTGTAGAAACAACAATTTTAGATGCAATTGCTCAGAGTCTGGTTGATAATTTAGATGACTATTCTAAGGTTATTTTCCGCGTAGAAGGTGGCCCCTATTCTTCAGGTCATTTTGCATATGGATTAAATGAAGTGTATTTGGATTCATCCAATAAAAAATAAAAGAATAAGAATAATGAAAGAATTCTGGCAACTTTTTGGATGTCGGAATTCTTTCTTACATAGGAAAGAGCTTCCTTTATTTTAATGCACTCTTACGAAAAACAGATAGGAGCTAATATGGGATTAAATGTAAATAATAACAAAGTTATTGTTGTAGGCGGTGGTGCAGCTGGTATGATGGCAGCTATCTTTGCTGCAAGAAATGGTCACCAGGTTACAATATATGAGAAAAATAATAAACTGGGAAGAAAATTATATATAACGGGTAAAGGCAGATGCAATATAACCAATGCCTGTGATGTGGAAGATTTATTTCATAACGTAGTTTCAAACCCTAAATTTTTATATGGTGCCTTTTATGCCTTTAATAGTTATGATGTTATTAATTTTTTTGAAGAATTAGGACTTGCTACCAAGATTGAACGAGGAAACCGTGTATTTCCACAGTCTGATAAATCTTCTGACGTTATTGCAGTTCTTCAGATGGAATTAGAAAGATTAAATGTTTCCATTCAATATAATAAAGAAGTAACAGATATTATAGTGGAAAATAAAGTATTTCGAGGCATCAGAATAAAAGACAGCAACGAAATTATTTATGGTGATAAAATAATTATAACGACTGGTGGGCTTTCTTATAAAGCTACAGGATCTACAGGGGATGGTTATGGATTTGCCAAAAAGATGGGGCACACCATTACTAAACTAAGCCCCTCTCTGGTGCCAATGAATGTTAAAGAAATCTCAATAGCAAAAGACTTACAGGGCCTTTCATTAAAAAATATTCATATTACAATAACATCAAATAAAAAAGAGATATATTCTGATTTTGGCGAATTATTATTTACACATTTTGGCGTAAGCGGGCCAGTAATACTTAGTGCAAGTAGTTATTGTATTCCCTATTTGGAAAATAAAGACTTGTGCCTATCCATTGATTTAAAACCAGCTTTGTCTAAAGAACAGTTAGATGCCAGGGTTTTAAGAGATTTTGGAGAATTTAGTAATAAACAATATAAGAATGCCCTGGAACAGCTATTGCCACATAAGCTAATTCCAGTTATAATAGCATTAAGCAAAATAGACCCAGAAAAAAAGGTCAACTTAATTACAAAAGAAGAGCGTCTGGCATTAGTTGAAGTGCTGAAAAAGTTTGAATTCCATATTACCAGCTTTCGTGAATATAATGAAGCAGTTATAACAAGAGGAGGAATCCAGGTAAAAGAGATTAATCCGTCTACCATGGAATCTAAGTATGCCGGCAATGTTTTTTTTGCTGGTGAAGTGCTGGATTTAGATGCATTAACAGGAGGTTTTAATCTGCAAATTGCATGGTCAACCGCTTATCTTGCAGGTAATTCTGTTTAATATTGAGGGAGTATTTTGATATAATAATTGAATGAAAATAAAGGAAAGGTGCCCAAGAATTAAATTTACTAATATTTTAGGGCAGTGTCACTGCTTTTTTTGTGACATTACTGGTGTTATACATGAAAAATTATAATATTGCTATTGATGGACCTGCTGGAGCTGGAAAAAGTACAATTGCTAAAAGTATTGCTAAGAATCTACAGTTTATATATGTAGACACTGGGGCAATGTACCGTGCTGTTGCATTGTATATGATCAGACAACAGATAGATCCTGAGGATGATATTGCTATTACAAATGCTTGTAACAATATTGATGTTACCATTGCTTATGTGAATGGAGAACAACAGGTGATTTTAAATGGAGAAAATGTAAACAGCCTGATTCGAACAGAAGAAGTTGGAAAAATGTCTTCTGCTTTTGCAAAACATAAAACAGTAAGAACCAAAATGGTAGAATTACAAAGAAATTTAGCTGCTAAGGCTAATGTAATTATGGATGGCCGGGATATTGGAACTGTAGTACTGCCCAATGCTGATTTGAAAGTATATTTAACGGCAAGTACACAGGAACGTGCCAGAAGACGATGGAATGAATTAACAGATAAAGGAATTGCCTGTGATTTTAATGAAATTGAACAGGATATTATCGCAAGGGATACCCAGGATATGAACAGAGAAATATCTCCATTGTGCCAGGCAGAGGATGCAATATTAGTTGATTCTTCAGCAATGTCTATTGAACAGGTCATTAATGTCATAATTCAATTATATAAAGAAAAATGTTAGGGGTGGCTATATGGAAGTTGTTTTAGCTAAAACTGCAGGCTTTTGTTTTGGAGTGAAACGAGCAATTGACGTGGCTTTTAAAGAAGCTGATCAGAATAAAAAGGTCTATACATTTGGCTCCATTATTCATAATGAAGAAGTTGTGAATGAGCTAGCAGATAAAGGTGTTGAAGTGATTCACACAAAGGAAGAATTAAAAGGAATTTCTGAGGGAACAATAATTATACGTTCCCATGGTGTATCGAAAGAAATCTATGATATCATTCATGCACAGGGGCTAAAACTTGTTGATGCTACTTGCCCTTACGTCTTAAAAATCCATAAATTAGTAAAAGAACAAAGTGAAAAGAATCATTCTATTATCATTGTTGGTAATGATATGCATCCGGAAGTAGAAGGAATTATTGGATGGTGCATGGGTAATTTTACTATTGTAAAAGATATAGAGGATGCAAAGAAACTTGATTTATCCTTAGATAAACCAGTAAGCATCGT
The DNA here is from genome assembly GCA_029256035.1 of Anaerocolumna sp. Lineage (GTDB taxonomy): Bacteria > Bacillota > Clostridia > Lachnospirales > Lachnospiraceae > Anaerocolumna. The sequence continues at coordinate 9,632 of JAQSYR010000027.1, forward strand.
AGCACAGACGACATATAATTACAAGAAATTTGAAGATATAGTTGAAATTATATCAAAAAAGGGTTATGATATAAATGTTTTAAATACGATATGCAATGCTACACAAGAGCGTCAATCAGAGGTAAAAGAGCTTGCAAAGGCTTTAGATGCCATGATTGTAATTGGTGGGCAGCATAGTTCGAATACCCAAAAGTTATACGAAATATCTAAATTAGAATGTGAAAATACTTACTATATACAGACACTTAGAGACCTGGATTTGAATAAAATCAAATCTTTTCGTAGCGTAGGTATTACAGCAGGGGCATCCACCCCAAACAATATTATCAAGGAGGTTCATACCGCATGTCAGAATTGAGTTTTGAACAATTATTGGAGGATTCTTTTAAAACAATACACAATGGAGAGGTAGTAGAGGGCACTATAATTCGTGTTAAAGAAGACGAAATCGTCGTAAATATAGGTTACAAAGCTGATGGAATTATTACTCGTAGCGAATATACCAATACACCAAATGTAGACTTAACTACTGTTGTGAAGGAAGGCGAAAAAAGGAAGTAAGAGATTAGAGGATGCATTTAATAATAAAGAAGTATTAAAAGCTCCTGTAAGCGCTGTTTTAAACGGCGGATTAAGTGTAATTGTTGATGAAGCTAGAATCTTTATTCCTGCAAGTTTAGTATCTGATTCATTTGAAAAGAATTTAGAGAAGTATGCAGGCATGGAAATTGAATTTGTAATCAGCGAATTTAATCCTAAGAAAAGAAGAATTATTGGTGATCGCAGACAATTATTAGTTGCTAAGAAAAAAGAAATGCAAAAAGACTTATTTGAAAAAATCAGCGTAGGAATGACAGTAGAAGGTGTAGTTAAAAACGTAACTGATTTTGGTGCATTTATTGACTTAGGGGGAGCAGATGGATTGCTTCATATTTCAGAAATGTCCTGGGGCAGAGTAGAAAATCCTAAAAAGTTATTTAAGGTTGGAGATACAGTAAAGGTATTAATTAAAGAAATTTCAGGAGAAAAAATTGCATTAAGTTTAAAATTTGATAATACAAATCCTTGGATTAATGCATCTGAAAAATATGCTGTTGGAACTGTAGTAACTGGAACAGTTGCTCGTATGACTGATTTTGGTGCATTTATTGAGTTAGAAGCTGGTGTAGATGCTCTGCTTCATGTATCTCAGATTTCAAAGGAACACGTTGAAAAACCTGCTGATGTATTAAAAGTTGGACAGGAAGTTACTGCTAAAGTAGTAGACTTTAATTTAGATGATAAAAAGATCAGCTTAAGCGTAAAGGCACTGTCTGATGATGCAGAAGTTAAAGAAGAAACTGCAGAAGCTACCACAGAAGAATAAAATTTAATACAAAAGATACTTTAAATACAAAGGAGAACTTTATTTGGCTGATAATTATGAATCATTTAAGGAACAAATTTTTAGGCTTACAAACATTAATTTAGATGCCTATAAAGAGCGTCAGATGAAACGCAGGATTGATGCCTTAATTGCAAAACATAAAATTACTTCTTATATTGATTTTGTGGAGACAATTAAAAAGAATCCTACTATGTTTGAAGATTTTGTTAATTATCTTACAATTAATGTATCTGAATTTTTTCGCAATCCGGAGCAGTGGAATCTTTTGGAAAATGATGTATTGCCATATTTATTCGACAAGTTTGGCAACAATCTAAAAATTTGGAGTGCTGCATGTTCTACAGGTGATGAACCATATTCCCTTGCTATGTTATTATCCAAATTTATGCCTTTATCAAGAATTAAAATTATAGCTACGGATATAGATAAACAAGTTCTGGATAAGGCAAGATTAGGGCTTTATAATGAAAAAAGTTTAAAGGAATTACCAAAAGAATTTCTGCCTAAATTTTTTCAGCAAGTAAATGATAAAACATACCAAATATCCGATAGTATAAAGTCATGTGTGGAATTTAAGCAACACAATCTACTAAAAGATGAGTATCCTAAACAATGCGATTTAATTATTTGCAGAAATGTTTTAATTTACTTTACAGAAGAAGCAAAAGATGAAATATACAAAAAGTTTAATGCTGCCTTAAAAAAAGATGCCATTTTATTTGTTGGAAGTACAGAACAAATTATACAGCCTCAAAATCTTCAATATACATCTTATAAATCATTCTTCTATAAGAAAATGTAATAATAACCGGAGACAACTAAGATCTATTGTTGTCTCCGGTTTTAAGTTTGATTAAGAATCTCATTTAAAAGCTTTTATGACCCTCTATTTTTATTCAATTTTATGTTGATTTTTATTTTAATATCTAGTATATTGATGTATAGGTACTGACAGGGGAGAAAAAGGGATGAAGTATTGTATTAAAAAATGCATTAAAGTGCAGATGGGAGCCAGCTATGAGTAGAATAATCAGGGTAGCAGTTGATGCTATGGGTGGCGATAATGCACCAGTTGAAATTGTGAAAGGTGCTACGGAAGCAGTTAACGAAAGAGAAGACATTGTTGTTTTACTAGTTGGTAAGGAAGATATTTTGAATGCAGAATTAAATAATTATACATTTGATAAAAGTCGTATAAAAGTAATAAATGCAGATGATATTATTACCAATGATGAAGCTCCGGTTATGGCAATAAGACGTAAGAAAGACTCTTCAATTGTAGTTGCTCTCAACTTAGTTAAGAACGGTGAAGCTGATGCTTTTGTATCGGCCGGCAGTACTGGTGCTGTACTGGTTGGTGGACAATTCATTGTAGGTAGAATAAAAGGTGTCGAAAGACCCCCTCTCGCTCCAATTATACCAACCCTTGAGGGTGTATCATTATTGATTGACTGTGGAGCCAATGTTGATGCAAGGCCTTCTCATTTAGTTCAATTTGCCAAAATGGGATCCGTTTACATGGAACATGTAGTAGGAATTAAAAATCCAAGAGTTGCCATAGTAAATATAGGTGCAGAAGAAGAAAAGGGAAATCTGTTAGTTAAGGAAACATTTCCGTTACTTAAGAATTGTAATGAGATTAACTTCATAGGCAGCATTGAAGCCAGAGAAATACCAAATGGAGCTGCAGACGTAATTGTATGTGAGGCTTTTGTTGGCAATGTTATCTTAAAACTTTATGAAGGACTTGGTAGCGCCTTGATAGGTAAGATAAAATCAGGTCTGATGAGTACTACAAGAAGTAAAATAGGTGCAGCTTTAGTAAAACCTGCATTAAAAGAAACTTTAAAATCATTTGATTCATCAAAATACGGTGGGGCACCATTGCTTGGATTAAATGGGCTTATTGTTAAAACCCATGGAAGTTCCAAAAGCGTAGAAGTAAAGAATTCTATTATTCAATGTATTACTTTTACAGAACAAGAGATTAATGAAAAAATCAAAAAAAATATTCAAGTAGAAGAATAAGGTTAGAGGAAAGGTGAACAGTATGGAATTTGAAAAATTAGTTAAAATTATTAGTGAAGTATTAAATGTTGATGGAGATGAAATCACAATGGAGACAACTTTTGTGGATGACTTAGGAGCTGATTCTCTGGACATTTTCCAAATTATTATGGGCATTGAAGAAGAATTTGATATTGAAATCGCTAATGAAGAAGCTGAAAACATTGTAACAGTTAGTGATGCTATCGATCAGATTAAGAATGCATTAAATCAGTAATATAAATGTCATTTAGCTCTTTCAATAGGGCGGCCCTTAAGTTAGGGTACCCCCTTTTTGAAAGAGTTTTTTTAAATAAACGTTCGGCTTGCCGAACGTTGTTTTTACATTTGATATTCAATAAAGGAGGTATATCTTATAAATATGGATCATATAGCAGTTACTAATTTAAAGGCATTTGAAGAAGTCATAGGATATAAATTTAATGACCGCAGATTATTAAAACATGCACTTACTCATAGTTCTTATGCCAATGAAAAGCGTATGCACAAGTTGGAGAATAATGAACGTCTGGAATTTTTAGGCGATGCCGTACTAGAGCTAGTAACCAGTGAATTTATATATCAACGACATAAAAAAATGCCAGAGGGTGATTTGACGAAACTTAGAGCTCGTATTGTATGTGAACAGACATTAGCATCCTGTGCAAATGATTTAAACTTAGGTAATTATGTTTTACTTGGAAAAGGAGAAGCAGCAACTGGAGGACGGGAACGTCATTCCATTCTTTCCGATGCGATGGAAGCAATTATAGGTGCTATTTATCTAGACGGTGGTTTTACTAATGCAAAAGAGTTTATCAGTAAATTTATATTATCTGATGTTGAAAATAAAGAGCTCTTTTTTGATAGCAAGACTATCTTACAAGAAATTGTTCAAAGCGAGTACAAAGAACAATTAATTTATGAGTTAATAAGGGAAGAAGGTCCGGATCATAATAAGAAGTTTACTGTGGCTGCATTGGTAAATGACATTGAACTAGGAATCGGTGTGGGAAGTACAAAGAAAGCTGCAGAACAAGAGGCAGCGTATCAGTCTATACTTAGAATGAAACGGAAAAAATGATTTATTTGGGGGAAACTACATGTATTTAAAAAGTATTGAAGTTCATGGCTTTAAGTCATTTGCCAATAAAATAAACTTTCAATTTCATGATGGAATTACAGCAATTGTTGGTCCAAATGGTAGTGGGAAAAGTAATGTAGGCGATGCAGTACGCTGGGTTCTTGGTGAGCAAAGTGCAAAGCAACTAAGAGGTTCTAAAATGGAAGACGTTATTTTTTCCGGAACCGAAACCAGAAAACCTATGGGTTATGCTTATGTTGCTATCACTTTAGATAATTCTGATCATAAACTGCCAATTGCTTATGACGAGGTTACTGTAGCAAGAAGAGTTTACCGTTCAGGCGAAAGTGAATATCTAATCAATGGAAGTAGTTGCAGACTCCGTGATGTACAGGAATTGTTTCTGGATACGGGTATTGGCAAAGAAGGCTATTCTATTATAGGACAAGGCCAAATCGATAAAATTCTAAGCGGGAAACCAGAGGACCGTAGGGAATTGTTTGACGAGGCAGCAGGAATCGTTAAGTTTAAAAAGCGTAAAAATGCTGCGGAAAAGAATCTGGAAGAAGAAAGACTAAATTTAAATCGAATCAATGATATTTTATCTGAAATAGAAAAACAAATTGGACCATTAGAACAGCAATCCATTACTGCGAAAGAGTATCTTAAGTTAAGAGATGAACTTAAAGTGCTTGATGTTAATCTTTTCCTTATGGAAAATGAAAGAATTGAATCTGAACAAAATCAGATGAATGAAAAAATTTCTATTGGGAAAGAAGCCTTAGAAACTGCTAATAAGAATTATGAATGCACTAAGGAAGAATATGACAAGTTAGAATTAGAAATCGAAGAATGCAATCAAGAGCTTGAGATAAATAAAAATTCTCTTCATGAATTTAATCTGACAAAAGAAAAACAGGAAGGTGAAATTAAAGTCTTAAATGAGCAAATTCTTGCAATTAAACAAAGTGATTCTCATTACCAGTCTAGAATATCAGCAATTCGTGACGACATTCAATCAAAAAATGAGGAATTGGAACAATATCGGAAAGCAAAGCAAGAAATTGATTCTAAAATAGATACCATGGATGAGGAACAGACAAGTGTTTTAGAAATCCTTGGAACTATACGAAATAAAATCTCCAATTGCGTAAAACAAATAGAAGACTGTAATTCTGAAATCTTTGATTTTCTAAGTGAAAATGCAACAATTAAAACCAGCTTACAGCGTTATGAAACTATTCTAGAGCAAAATAATATTAAAAAAGTAGAATTAAATCAGAAGTTGTTACGAAATAAAAGTGATGAAGCCATTATTGAATCTGCAATCTCACAACAGGAAGAAACACTTAAAACTATAACGGAAGATATCTTAAAACAAAATAGTGCTAACTCTTCAATAGAAACATTGATTACAGAGATTCAGAATAAAATTGATAGTATTACCATAACATTAAATGAGAGACAACAGGAATTTCATAGGGAATCATCAAGATTAGAATCGCTAAAAAACTTAACAGAACGGTACGAAGGTTATGGAAATAGTATTCGTAAAGTGATGGAGCAAAAGGATAATGAGCCTGGTATTCTTGGTGCAGTTGCAGATATTATCAAAGTTGATTCAAAGTATGAGATAGCCATTGAAACTGCATTAGGCGGAAATATACAGAATATAGTAACGGAGAATGAAGTTACTGCCAAACGACTGATTGAATATTTAAAGAAAAATAAATTTGGTCGTGCTACTTTCTTACCGTTAACAAGTATCTCAAACAAAGAGACAGGGTTTCAAGATAGAGTGTTATCAGAAAAAGGTGTCATTGGTTTAGCAAGTACTTTAGTTTCCTACGATACAAAGTTTAGTAATGTAATTCAATATCTATTAGGAAGAAATATAGTTGTTGACCATATAGATAACGGAATTATATTAGCAAAAAAATATAACCAGACATTGCGAATTGTTACACTAGATGGTGAGTTAATTAGTCCCGGAGGTTCTTTGTCCGGAGGTGCTTATAAAAACAGTAGTAATCTGCTGGGTAGACGCCGTGAAATTGATGAATTAGAAGGCACTGTTAGTAAATTAGATAAGAATTTGAAGGAACTTGCTGTTTCAAAAGAAACGTTAAAGTCAGAAAGAATGAATGCCAAACAGCAGAATAGAATTACAGACAAAAGAACTGAATATTAATATAGAAAGATTAAAAGAAGCATTAAAGGTAAATGAAGCAAAAAGTAAGGAAAATGAGCTTAAAATTGAAGAGTTTAATCGCTTATTAGAATCACAAAAAGTGGAAGAACAGGTATATAATGACAAAGTATCTACTATCCGGATTGAATTTTCTTCATTAGAGCAGCGGAACCAAAATATTCTTGAAAATATTAAGCGAGTTAAGAAAGATTTAGAAAAATTGTATGAAGAAGAAAATAACTTAAAATCTTCCAAATCCAATGCTTCAAAGCAA
>JAQSYR010000241.1 GCA_029256035.1 Anaerocolumna sp.
AGTTAGGAGTTTGTTAATGAAGCAATTTAAGAAAGTCTATATTGAAATAACCAATGTCTGTAACTTAAGTTGCAGTTTTTGCCCTCAGACAAGTCGGAAACCGGAATTTATGCAGTTAGAAACCTTTTCCTTAATTTTAGACCAAGTAAGACCTCATACCAACCATATATATTTACATGTGAAAGGGGAACCTTTGCTGCATCCAGATATCGATCAGTTTCTGGATATAAGTTATGAAAAAGGTTTTAGAGTTAATATTACAACAAATGGAACCCTCATAGATAAAGTTAAAGATAAAATATTAGGTAAACCTGCACTACGCCAGATTAATTTTTCTTTGCACAGCTTTGATGGCAATGAACAACCTGATAGTAAAGAGGAATATTTGAAACCTATATTTAATTTTATAAAGGAAAGTATGGATAAATCCCAGGTCTTAATATCATTAAGACTTTGGAACCATGAAAATAGCAGTAACATAGTTCCAATTGATAATAAAACAGACAATCAGGAAATTTTACATGCAATTGAAAAAGAATTTAATTTGCCATATAAAATTAATGACGAAGTTTTTCCTGGCAGAGGAATCAAAATCGAGGAGCGAATTTATTTAAATCAGGATTTTGAATTCAGGTGGCCAGATTTAAAAGAGGAAGAAGATGATGGCATAGGATTTTGCTATGGTCTGCGAAATCAAATAGCAATACTGGTTGATGGTACAGTTGTTCCCTGCTGTTTAGATGGCGAAGGAATTATTCATCTGGGTAATATCAAAACCGCTAATTTTCCCCAGCTGTTAAATAGTGATAGGATTCAATCTATTGTAGATGGGTTTTCCAATAGAGTAGCTGTAGAAGAATTATGCAGAAAATGTGGTTATAGAAAAAGATTTGGTAAAGTTTAACTGACACTAATAGTATCTCAAGGAAAGACGAAAAGATGAATATAAAAGCAATTATTCACTTTAAAAGCAAAAAATAACATTCAATAAAAAGCCCGTATCTAAAAACTAGATACGGGCTTTTTGTAATATGTATGTATTCATTAATATTTGAGTTTATTAATTATTTAGCTGCTTTTGCTGCTTCAACTAATGCTGTAACATATCCTTTTGTATCTACTAAAGTAGCACCAGAAACTGCATCAAGCATTTGAGTTGCATCTTTTTCAGCTAAAGTCTTTTCTAATTCAGCTACAGTTTTACCAACAACATATGCTTCGATTGTATCGATGTTTTTGTCATAAGAAACAGTAGAACCAGCTTTTTCAGTCATATTTGCACTATAAGCTTCAGCATTTGCTACTTTAGATGCAAGAACGATTTTAGGATCTTTGTAATTTGTAGCAAAATCACCTTCAGCTAAAGCGTCTGAATTAGGTACACCTTGGAAAGCATCTGAAGAAACGAATTGATATTCATCAAGAGAAGCACCGATGATTTTGTCCCCTTGAACAGCAACAACTGCAACTGCAAAGGATTTTGTTCCATGAGCTGCGTATTCAACACGTCCCATTTTAACATCTGCGGTAGTAGTTTCTTTTGCAGCACATCCAACAAAGCTTGCTGCCATTACTAAAATAAGTGCCATAGATAATAATTTTTTCATAATTAATCCTCCAATTAATATATTAAATTTACTTCTAAATATTATCACATTGTTAGAAAATTGTCAACAAAAAACCAATTATTAATAAATATTTATTTGATATGTTTTGTAGGAATTACTAATACATTCACAGTAAATACTGCATTAGAGCTATTCAATGTTGATTTATCCAGAAAAAAGTGTATAAAAAATTATTATTTTTATAAGAAAAATTGAAAGATATTATAAAATCATTATTCTATAAATTGAATAAATATTAACAAGGAAAAGGGAATTTAATTAGATATTTACCAAAATATGATTCCAATGTCAAAAGTCAGTTATTGATTACTCTACTATACCAATGAATTACCAGGAGAAAGTTAACATAAAAATAACATTGACGTTATACTATCATTTGGTAAAATTAATATAGGGAGTCTAATACTAAATTGAGAATATAACAAATAATAAATGGAGAGGAGAAGATGGTATGGCAAAATATTGTACAAGACATGGCTTTCCTATACCAGATGATACGAAGATATGTAATGGTTGCGGAAATAAGTGTGATTTTACACATAGTACATCATGGAACACCAAAACACTGGCTGCTGTAGTTCTTGGTGTCATAATATTTGGCATCATAATTTTGGCAGTATTTATATTTATTAACGATATAGAATCATAAATCATTTGCTGTATTTCATATTTATAAGACATATGGCACCAGAATCATTAGTAATAATTTAATATATCAATTGTATATTTATAAAAAATAGTTGAAGTATTGTGTTTGCTAGTATATAATAGAGAAACAAATTTAAATGTATACGCGTATAATGATAAACATATACAATTGGAAGAATATGCAAATTGGGATGGAGGTCTAAAATGAAATTTAAACGAGTTTTAGTAGCAAACAGAGGAGAAATTGCAATTAGAATATTCAGAGCCTGTAACGAGCTTGGAATAAGGACAGTAGCAATTTATTCAGAGGAAGATAAATATTCTTTATTTCGAACAAAGGCAGATGAGTCTTACCAGATAGGGAAAAATAAAGGACCTATTGAAGCATATTTAAGCATTGATGAAATTATTAGTCTGGCTTTGAACAAAGGTGTTGATGCAATTCATCCAGGCTATGGTTTCCTTTCTGAGAATCCAGAATTTGCAAGAAAGTGTGAAGAGGCAGGCATTGAATTTATTGGACCAACTGGTGACATGATGGACCAGCTAGGTGATAAGATAAAGTCAAAGATTGTTGCTAAAAATGCAGGGGTTCCAACCATTCCAGGTGTAGAAAAACCAATTAAGACGGAGGAAGAGGCAAAAGAATTTGCAGCATCCTGCGGATATCCGGTTATGTTAAAAGCAGCTGCAGGCGGTGGTGGCCGAGGCATGAGAATTGTACGTACTGAGGAAGAGCTGATCTCTTCTTATTTAAGTGCAAAAAGTGAAGCAAAAAAAGCATTTGGTATTGATGATATTTTCATAGAAAAGTATTTAGAGAAGCCAAAACATATTGAAGTTCAGATTCTTGGAGATAAGCATGGGAATATTGTGCATTTATATGAAAGAGATTGCTCTATCCAAAGGAGACATCAAAAGGTAGTTGAATTCACCCCGGCAGTATCCATATCCGAGGAAAAAAGAACTGCTATTTGCAATGATGCAATCAGACTTGCAAAACAGGTAGGGTATCGAAGTGCAGGAACAGCAGAGTTTTTAGTTGATGTAAATGGTAATCATTATTTCATTGAAATGAATCCAAGAATTCAGGTAGAACATACAGTAACAGAAATGGTTACCGGAATTGATATTGTACAAACACAGCTTTTAGTTGCACAAGGATATGATCTTGGCTCAGAAGAAATTGGAATAAAATCCCAAGATGATATTAAACCAAGAGGTTATTCCATTCAGTGCAGAATTACAACAGAAGACCCTGCCAATAACTTTGCCCCAGATACAGGTAAAATTGATATTTACCGAACTTCCTCCGGTTTTGGTATTCGACTAGACGGTGGTAATGGGTTTACGGGAGCCAATATTAGCCCTTACTATGATAGTTTGTTAGTAAAGGTAATATCCCACGGTAGAACATTTGAGGATGCTATTCGAAAAGCAACTCGTTCTGT
>JAQSYR010000242.1 GCA_029256035.1 Anaerocolumna sp.
CTACCCAGGTTACTTTATTTGTAATTTTCTTTCCCATGTTCTTTTCCTCCATTTTATGCTGCGATCTCCTACGTAGCTTTATTTTAAATTGTTTTTGAATTACTGTTTGCTGTTGCTTATGACGTTATTATACTTTGGCAGTACCCCAAAAACCATGATTCAAATCACACTTTTGATTTATACATTCTTTCTTGCTACAGAGAGCAGTAGTTTTATTCTATTTAACTGATTTACATGAGAAATACCTGGGTCATAATCAATTGGCATTATATTAGCATGAGGATATTTATCTTTTACCGGTTTAAACATTCCTCTTCCGGTAATGTGGTTAGGAAGGCAGGCCAGCGGCTGAACACACAGTATATTGTTCACTCCGCTTTTTATAAATTCCATCATTTCAGCAGTAATTAACCAACCTTCTCCCGTGTGATTTCCCAGCGATAAAACAGATTCTGCCATGCCGGCTCCAAGATATTTGTACTTAAAATCTGCATTATAAAGGGAATAAAAGAAGAAATCCAAAAGGTCTGGCAAAACAACTTCTGCTCCTCCTTCTTCTAGTGCACTAATAATTCCATTGTTGGCAACCGGGTGATATTTGGCCAGAATTTCACCTACAATAGCAACTTTTGGCTTCTTTGTTTCCACTACGTCCACCTGGTCAAATTCTCGTATCATGCTCCTAATATTACTTTGAAATATTTTTTTATTACCATATCGAATATTTGCCTTTGCTTCTAGATTCCATTTCTCATATAGAAGCTCAGCAGCTCCTGGTTTTTTTTCATAAGGTCTTGTCCCATAAAGCATCCTCATTAATAAATCACCATACAATAACGCCATAATTGACTTATCAATGAATTCCAGGGATATTCGAAACCCAGGTTGTTCATTTAGACCTGCTGCATTTAGTGAAATAATTGGTACCTGCTCAAACCCTGCCTGTTTTAGTCCTAGCTTTAAAAATGCAATATAATTGGTGGCTCTGCACCCACCACCAGTTTGACTAATAATAACTGATGTGTTATTCAGATCGTATTTCCCAGTTTTTAATGCGTAAATAATCTGGCCAATGAGCAAAATTGCAGGGTAGCAGGCATCATTATTGACGTATTTTAAACCTTCCTCTACTGCAGCCTGGTCAATCTCTGGCAGCACCACCAGATTATATTTGCTTGCTCTTGCAGCTTCCTGAATGAGTTCAAAATGAATGGGGGACAGCTGCGGCGCAAGGATGGTATGACAGAATCCAGGCCACACCCAAAGGAGTTTAACTGTATTAGTTCCAGACTGGATTCTTCTGAGACAAAAGCAGCTGATCGATATAACCTGGAATTATAAGTCCATTGGTCTACTACACGTAATTTATTTTTTAAGGGTGTCAGATGGGAAATGCTGTCCTCCGTCAGCACTGCCATGTCATAGGAATGTATGATACCAGGAATTCCGTGGTTAATTTCTGGATCAAGGTGATACGGTTTTCCACATAGTACGATTCCTTTTTTCTCATTCTTCCTTAGATACTCTATGGTTTCTTCTCCCTTGCCACGAATGTCTGATTTAAACTGGTCTAGTTCGGTTCTTGCTGCTTTCACTGCCTTTTTTGCTTCCTGTAAAGTTACATTATAATCCTGAAATTCTTCCACGATTCTATTTACAAGGACTTTATCATTATCTAAGGACAGAAAAGGTGCCAGAAAATTAATATCCTTTAATTCATCCATATTATTTCTTATTACCTCTGCATAAGAAATTACGATGGGGCAATTATAGGTATTATCTGCATCTACATACTCCTTCTTCTCATAAAAAATAGAAGGATAAAATATAGTTTTTACACCCCTGTCAATAAGATTTTTAATGTGTCCGTGGCAAAGTTTTGCTGGGTAACAGACTGCATCAGAGGGTATGGTCTCAATTCCTTTTTCATATAATTTTTTACTGGACGGTGCTGATAGTTCTACACGAAATCCTAAATTGGTTAACAAGGTAAACCAAAATGGATAATTTTCATACATATTCAGTACTCTTGGGATACCCATAGACCCTCGCCAGGCATCCGTAACTGTTAACGGTGTATTTGCAAAAAAGTCAGAAATATCCTGCTTTGGCAATAGCTTTGGCTTTTGTTCCTCTTCATAACGCTCTTTTGCAATAAGGGCTGCACCAAAAGCTCCCATAAGTCCTGGTATCTCTGGTCGTACTGCCTCTTTTCCTGAGATTAATTCAAAACTGCGAACCACTGCATCATTGTAAAAGGTACCGCCTTGAAGGATTATTTTTTCTCCCAGTTCCTTTTGGTCTCTGATTTTAATTACCTTATAGAGTGCATTTTTAATTACAGAATAGGAAAGTCCTGCGGAAATATCTCCAATATTAGCTCCTTCCTTTTGTGCCTGTTTTACTTTTGAATTCATAAATACCGTACATTTTGAGCCTAAATCCACGGGAGCTTCAGCAAATAAAGCCTCCCTTGCAAATGCTTCTACCGTCATATTTAAGGAAGCAGCAAAGCCTTCTATAAAGGAACCGCAGCCGGAAGAACAGGCTTCGTTTAAAAGTATACTGTCAATGGCACCATTTTTAATCCGAAGACATTTCATATCCTGTCCACCAATATCTAATATAAAATCTACACCTGGCAGGAAATAATTAGCTGCCTTATAATGGGCAATGGTTTCAATTTCTCCAATGTCTACATGTAGTGCCGCTTTTATTAAACTTTCCCCATAACCCGTTACGGTACTTCCTGCAATATGAACCTCCCAGGGCATTTTTTCATAAATATCCAGTAAGACAGAAACCACCTTTTTCAGAGGATCCCCTTCATTACTACCGTAATAAGAGTAAAGAAGTTCTCCTTCCTCTCCGATTAAAACAAGCTTTGTAGTAGTAGAGCCAGCATCAATACCTAAGAACGCCTTACCTCTATAGTCCTGTAAGTCTATTTTTTTTAGACCTGACTGCTTATGTCGGTTCTGAAACAATATATATTCAGCTTCTGATTGGAATAAGGGTGGTAGCTTCCTCACATCTTCATCTTTTATATCTACTATGACTTCTAATCTATTGATAATTTCTTCTATACTTATTTCATTCCTTCCATTTGTCTGGAATGGAACTGATTTTATGTTATTATTGCCTTCCAAGTATTCCTCTGATAACATTGCTGCGCCTAAGGCCGGGTAGGCATAGGAATTCTCAGGCACAATAATTTCTTCTTCCCTTAAATGCAGTGTTTCTATGAACCTTTTTCGTAATTCGGATAGATAGAATAAAGGTCCACCAAGAAATGCTACCTTACCCCGAATTGGTTTGCCACAAGCAAGACCACCAATGGTTTGATTCACAACTGCCTGAAAGATAGAGGCTGCTATATCTTCTTTTCTTGCTCCATCATTTAACAGTGGCTGTACATCTGTCTTTGCAAATACCCCACACCTTGATGCAATCGGGTAAATTACTGTGTAATCTTTAGCAAGTTCATTTAATCCATTGGCATCGGTATTCAGAAGTGTTGCCATCTGGTCAATAAATGCACCAGTACCTCCGGCACAACTACTATTCATACGTTGTTCCAAGGAACCTTTTCTATAGGTTATTTTTGCATCCTCTCCACCAAGTTCAATTACAACCTCTGTGTCAGGAATCAATGCTTCCACTGCCTTTGTACAGGCAATGACTTCTTGCTCAAAGTCAATATTTAACCACTTGGCTATGGATAAGCCTCCGGAACCTGTTATTTTAACAGTTCCTGATAGATTACCAAGACTACCATAACAGGATTTTACGATTTCCATCATTGTACTTCGAATATCGGAAAAGTGTCTTTTGTATTGATTATAAATGATTTGACCCTTAGCATCTAAAACCACAAGTTTTACCGTTGTAGACCCAATATCTAATCCAAGTTTATAATTTTTCATTTTATGAGTTTCTCCTATACAAACTTTGCCTTATATAAAGTCAACAGTTTTCATTTTTTCTTTTTATTTCATATTATTTACCTGGAATGGCAAATTAATTCAA
>JAQSYR010000243.1 GCA_029256035.1 Anaerocolumna sp.
GGAAGACTTAGTATTCAGGAAGGTGCAAAAGCTTTGGAAAAACCTTTTGGTGGCTCGGGAGTGTTACTTAGTGGTGTACCAGGTACACCAAGGGCTAATGTTGTGGTAATCGGTGGGGGTACAGTAGGTGCCAATGCTACTAAGATAGCAGTGGGCATGGGAGCCAATGTAACCGTTTTAGATTTGGATTTAAATAAACTGACCCATCTGGATGAACAATACGGTTCCAGAATTCAAACTTTGGCTAGTTCCAGTGCGGTTATTGAGCATACATTAAAAACTGCTGATTTGGTAATTGGAGCTGTATTAATTCCTGGAAAGCAGGCTCCTAAAGTAATAAAAGCGTCCTACCTAAAAGAAATGAGACCTGGCAGTGTTATTGTTGATGTGGCCGTAGATCAGGGTGGCTGCTGTGAAACTACCAAAGTAACCTATCATGATAACCCTACGTATGTGGTAGATGGAGTTGTTCATTACTGCGTTGGTAATATGCCTGGGGCAGTACCAAGAACATCAACCATTGCACTATCCAACTATACGGTTAATTATGGGTTGCAGATTGCAGGACTTGGCCTTGAAGAAGCCTGCAGAGAGAATCCTGTTATTTATTCCGCGATTAATACCTATGATGGCAAATGTACCTGTGAAAATGTTGCTGTTGACTTTTCTCTTCAATATGTGTCACTTAAATTTTAGAGAAATAATCTTTAAGCCAGAATTCAGATATAGTCTCTGTTTTCTGGCTTAGAGTTTATTTTCCTACCCTTAATTTATTAATGTTATGATTCATTTGGTGTCTTAGGATATTTTGATATAAAATAGTTTTAATCAAATTCATTTGCTGTGAATGCTCTTTAAAAAAGGTGTCTGGGTTATCATAAATGCCAAAGTCCCGATTGATTCCTTCCTTCTGAATGTAAGTATCATTACCATTCCACTGAATCAGAGGATCTTTAAAATCCTGTACGGCAATTCCGTAACCGCAAAAGGCACCCTTACAGTTACTAAATTTTACTTGTAAACTTGATAAATAGTCATAATCAATAATAAATCCTTCTAAGTTATACCAAACACCATCATATAATATTTCTACCCAGCTGTGGACTATGTTTTTGGGTGCTAGCCGAAAGGAAAGCTTTGTCATGGCACCTTTTTGCAATTTCTTATCTATGGTAAACCCATGTATTCGGCAAGGAATCCCAACTGCTCGAAGGAGTGACATGAATAAAGTCCCTTTGGTATTACATTGTCCATATCCATCATGTAATACCCTGGAGGAAGGAATGGTATCATTAATGTTGTAACCAAACTTAATCTCATCTTTTATAAAATTATATATTTTCTGTATTTTATGAAAATCATCTAATTGATTCCATTTACGAATATGAATTAAATTTTGAATACTTCTGTTCTCATAGTCTAACATAAATGTTTTTTCTAAATATTTCTCTAAACTAATTTCTGTATTTTTATTCATTTGCATAACCTCCATTTCTATGATGGTTATACTTTATCACATGATTCATAGGATAACTTTCAAAAACTCGCTATCTTTTATTATATTACTTGCAGACATCCCAGTCATTTTTTTATTGGTGTATGCTAAATGTGCCGGTGTATCAAAACCTGCCTCCATGGCAGCCTCTGTTATACTGCCACCTTGAAAAATTATAGAATAGGCTTTCTGTAATTTATGTAATACAATATAGCTTTTCAATGGAATGCCAGTTTGTTCTTTAAAAAGGTGGGCCAACCTGCTAGGTGATAACGCTAAATTATGGGCATAGTGTTTTAGTTGATGGTCTTCTTCACCACATTCACACAGATTCATAATTTCAAATAGTTTAAGAATTCTTTCATCGTAGTTTTGGACTTCTTTTGTTATAGAAAATCCATCATAAATACTTCTAAATAAAATTGAAGCAGTATCTGTATTATAGTTTTCAAGTAAGACGTTGAAATTTCTTTGTAAAGTTTCTGCCAATTCATGGTGTAATATATAGTAGGAGTTGCCTTTTAAGAAGTTTTGGCGTATCTGTCTGGAAAGAGAATCGGTAGGATCTAATAGTAAAGTAAAGTGTGCTTTGTCACCTGTACAAAAATTATGTTTTACATCCATGTCCACAAGAATACAGCGACAGGATATCAGGGTATCCTCTACTTGAATTTCTAACTTATCTTTACTGCTTAAGAAAAGTTGAAGCATCCAATGTTTATGATCGTCAGCCATAAACTTACAGTAACAATCTTTGAAGTGATAAATTATTTAATTAAGCAAATGCATTTTGATTTTACATGATGTATCGTCTGTAGTTTCTGTAACGAAAGGCTGTACAATAATATGTTTTTCTATGATGGATTCATCTACTAAGACTATAATAACGTTAATAGTAAACTTTTCGCAATTTAATTTCCCAGTTTCATCCTGGGTTAGATTAATTTCAAGAGCATACTGCTTACTGTTTTGATTACCATAGGAAACAGTATAATAACTACCTATCATTTTAGTCACTTCA
>JAQSYR010000244.1 GCA_029256035.1 Anaerocolumna sp.
GAAATCCTAAAACACAGAGAAATCCTAAAATAAAGAGAAATCCAAAATCACTGAAAAATCCCATGTCCCAGGAAGGATTTTATAATATTAAAATATTAGATGAGTTAGAAACAGAAGATTGGCAGGAGACGGAAGAAAGAAAGGAAGATTTCTTAATTCAAAAGGAGTTTAATTTACCAGAAGGTTATAAAAAGCAGGCAGTCATAAACTTCTATTAAATAAATAAAATAAGGGGATTAAAAACATGAAACTAAAAGACGGTTACATATTAAGAAAAATAGCTAATACAGACATGATTGTACCAATTGGAGAAAATATAGCAAATTTTAATGGAGTTATTTCACTGAATGAAACGGCTGCCTTTTTATGGAAAGGTATCAAGAATGGATTAGAACTTCCTAACTTAGTGGAAACTCTGGTAAATGAATACCAGGTGGACAAGGAACTCGCAGAGGCAGATACCATGGATTTTGTGGCGAAGCTGAAAGAAGCAAATTTATTAATTGAGAATGCCTAAGGGAGGAAAAAGTGAAAAATTTTACTGATCTATTAGAGAGATACCCCATAAATGGTACCTTTGAACTTACTGCCAGGTGTAATCTAAAGTGCAAAATGTGCCTGATACGTATTGATAGAGATAGAATGGAAGAGCTTGGCGGGCGAGAGAGAACCGCCAATGAGTGGATACAATTAGCCAGACAAGTGCATGAAGCAGGAACCATAGGTTTACTTCTTACGGGAGGCGAACCCATGCTAAGACCGGATTTTATTACCATATATAAAGAAGTTGCCAAGATGGGTTTTTTGCTGACCCTATATACCAATGCAACTATGGTAACTCCGGAGATTATGAAAGTGCTTAAGGAGTATCCACCACATATGATAGGCATAACCATATATGGTGCTTCACCAGAAACTTATGAAAATGTGACGGGAAATGCAAAAGCATATGAAAGGATGTTAGCGGGGGTAGAACAATTAAGGAAACTGCCATCTAAATTAATTCTTAGAACTACACTTATCAAAGATAACATTGAGGATCTGGATAAAATTTCGAGATGGGCTTGTAGTTTTGGGAAGAATGTGGATTTTAATGTTTCCAGAATCGTTACAAAACCAGTGAGAGGCGGTATATCTGATGTAGAATCCTGTCGACTGACTCCGGAACAGAATGTGGCTATGCTAAAAGAAAGAAATATGGACTTCATTGTAAAACCCTTTCACAGGTACTTAAAAGAACATCCAGAAATTAAAATGAACCAAAGGATGATAAGTCAAAATACTTACCGGAAAGATAAGAATTTTTTGTCTGACATACCATTTCAAATTATAAAATCAGAGGAACAAGGAGATAAGAAAAACGAGAATAGTACACATAAACCAACCCTCTATGGCTGTGATGCTGGAATAAATTCTTATACTATTACCTGGGATGGAAAGTTAATTGGATGTCAATTACTTGGAGACTGCTGGACCTATCCACTAGAAACCGGGTTTTTAAAAGCTTGGGATGAGTTTCCGGAACATGTTTTTATGCCCCCGCTTCCAGCTAAGTGTATGGAATGTAAAGTTACCTGCAATGCATGCCCTGCTACAAGGCTTGCAGAAACAGGTTTATTAAATGGACATCCAGCATATATATGCAAAGAAGGTATACTAGCAAAAGAAATGGAAGAAGAACTAATTGATAACATAAAAGAGAAAATAGAAAGAAAGAAGGAAAAATATTATGAAACCCTATGAATCACCCAAAATGAGATTTGAAGAATTAACATTATTTGAAAAAATAGCAGAAGTTTGCTGGGGATCTAAAACAGTAACTTTTACCTTTAATTATCCTTATGACGACGATCATAATGATCCTAGTACCCCGGACACAATCCCAGGCTCTTATTCATTAGCAAGCGGATGTGGCAATGAAACGGATCCAGTTTTAAACTGGATAAAGGGGAATCTAACTGCTGCGGAATATGATTACTGGATTAATCACACGGATAATAAATCAAGCAATCTTGCCAATACTAAATTCACCGGTGTTTCGGTAACAACCAGCTAATCCCATGAATAGAATTCTGATTCGTAATAATAAACAGTATCTCATGGTTGGAACCTATGTAATTGAGATATCTAATTTAAAAGAAGAGAGTAATGACTACTATCTTCCTGGCAGCACAGAGCACTTTTTATACTCTAGTGATACTTATTCCAACCATGCAGACGAAAGGATAAGTATGATTTGATCCAGCTGGTATATAAAATTTCCCATGATTGGAGCACTTGGAACCTAATTATTGATAACTCTGGCAGTTTAGGTGAAAAAAGTTTTGGAGAACTTGCTTATATTTTCTCCTATTCCATTTTGAAAAAGGGCGGAATCATGTTTCATGGTGTTGTGATGGAGTGGAATGGTATTGGAGTACTGATTTGTGCTCATTCTAAGGTGGGTAAAACAACACATACCAGAATGTGGCGAGACCATGAAGAAGCAGTGATTCTCAATGGAGACAGGGCATTGTGTTGTAAGGACAACTTACCTTTGCACCTTCCTGGGAGGAAGATCTTATGAATGGTTCCCTGGATGCAATTGATGATATTGTTCAAAATACTCTTGTTTTAAAGTTAGGCTGCAGGCCAGAATTAGACGCA
Source organism: Anaerocolumna sp. (assembly GCA_029256035.1). Lineage (GTDB taxonomy): Bacteria > Bacillota > Clostridia > Lachnospirales > Lachnospiraceae > Anaerocolumna. The sequence goes on from JAQSYR010000244.1 coordinate 2,647, forward strand.
GTAAGGGTATTAAAGGCAGGGTTGGAAGAACTACTTCTTACGACATAAGAAAACTAGGAACTTAAACTAGGCTTACCAAAATATAAAAGAAATGAAGCAACCACACAACCAGGTGAAAAATAAATACGAAATGAAACAACCACAATTCGAAGCAACCACACAACCAGGCGAAAAGTGCAGGAAATATCTTATGAATAACACACATACACTTCCAATTCAAAAACTTTCTAAGAATAAAATAATATCC
>JAQSYR010000028.1 GCA_029256035.1 Anaerocolumna sp.
CAGAGAGGTTTTCAGGCAAATTCGAGAATTATAACGACTTCTGATACTTTATTAGAGGAGTTAATAAACTTAAAACGTTAATGAAATGATTTGACATAGTACATTTGGTTAAAATTGTTTAGCTTATTACTATGCAGGAAGAACGGTGGCAGACCACTGTCTGCCACTTTTAAAAGGTGGAGGGTAAAATGATTAATGTAACGAAAATCAATAATCAAAATATAACCGTAAACGATGATTTAATAGAAACCATTGAAGAAACTCCGGATACGGTAGTTACTTTAACAACTGGTAAGAAAATTATAGTAAAAGAGAGTAGACAAGAGATTATTAATCTTGTAAAATGTTACAAAAAAGAAATATATCGACAAGAAATTTGAAAATCCAACATAGAAATTTATTGGCAGCAGGTTTTCTATTAATGATTTTTGGTATTATATTTGAACAGGACACACTTAGTTTCAATTTTATTAAGATGGGGAACTTCTGGGATATTCCTTCTATATTAATAACATTTGGTGGTTCATTTACGACTTTAATTACAATGGAGGCCAATTTTAAAAGCTATTTGGAAAAATTGGGATCAATTAAGCTAATATTTCAAAATCTTCCGTCCAATGAAGCTGAAACAATTAGAAATATCATTGCTTTGTCTAATGTTGCCAGAAAAGAAGGTTTATTAGCTTTAGAAGAAACTGCTAACGGTATTGAGGATGAATTTCTTAAAAAGGGTATTTTATTGATTGTTGATGGTACTGATCCTGAATTAGTCCGTAGTATTTTAGAGACAGAACTAAGTTGTATTGAAGGCAGACATAATGATGTTATTGGTTTTTGGGATAAACTATCAGCCATGGGTCCAGCCTGGGGTATGATTGGTACTTTAATTGGTCTTGTAAATATGTTAAAGGATTTAAGTGATCCTTCCACCATAGGTCCTAATATGGCAGTAGCTCTTATTACGACTTTTTATGGTTCTGTTTTAGCAAACTGGGTTTGTATTCCCATTGTTAACAAATTAAAAGCAAAGAATGCCACAGAAGTAATGATGAAAGAAGTTGTGGTTGAAGGATTACTTTCTATTCAGGCAGGTGAGAATCCAAGAGTAATTGAAGAAAAATTAAAATCCTTCCTAAAACCTGATGTTCGAAATGACTTTGAACAAAATGAAGGTGGTGAGGTTAATGGCTAGAAAGAAAAAGGGAGAAGAATCAAGTGCAGGAGCACCGTGGCTTAACACGTTTGCCGATTTAATGAATTTATTACTTTGTTTCTTTGTCCTTCTTTTTGCGTCATCCACAATAGATGCTGAGAAATATGAGCAGATTGTGGCTTCATTGTCCAGTAGTTTTAGTATTTTAAACAGTGGTGGCTCAGCAATCGAGGAAGGTGAATTAATATCCAATGGTGTCAGCCAATTAACTGACCTTGATAACTATTATTCTACCATGGGTAAAGCAGCAGAAAGTTCAGGAGAAAATGTGGAAGCAACTAGTCCCGATTCTAGCGATGCTTTAGAAGAATTAATGGAAAAGAATAAAGAAGCATCAGAAAAGATGTATGAGGAAATATCAGAACTTTCGGATAAATATAAATTAAATGATTACATGGAACTAAGTATTGATCCAAATTTTCAATTTGTTCAGATTTCTTTAAGTGGTTCCATACTATTTGATTCTGGTGAGGCAGATATTAAACCTCAAGCACTTCCTATATTTAGTAAGGTAGGGGATATTCTGAAAGTATTTGATAATTTTAAGATAGAGCTAGAAGGCCATACGGATAACGTTCCTATTCATACCAGCAGGTATTTAAGTAATAATTGGCTTTCAGCTGCAAGAGCCCTAAATGCTGCCACCTATTTAATTGAGGAAAAAGGACTGGACCCTGAATATTTAAGCTGGACCGGCAGAGGTGAATATGATCCTGTTGCAAGTAATGCTACGGAAGATGGCAGAGCTAAAAATCGACGGGTTGAAATAAAAATCTACAATAATTTGAATTAATATTCAATAAATTTTTTTAAAATATAATTTACGTTATTAATACAACAATGCATAAATATGCATGGGAGGCACTTATGAAGAAGAACATGTTAACTATTTTGATTTTAGCTTTGAGTATTTTAAATTTAGTACTAGGAGCAGTGATTGTTTTTACGGTAGTTCCTACTACAATTCGAACAAATGCACTTATATCAAAGGTAGCTTCTGCTATTGACCTGGAATTACAGGATACTGCAGCTTCTGACAAACCGGCAGTAGACATAGCTGACTTGGAAGAATATCCGATACCAGAAGACCTTACAATTAATTTAAAAAAGGAAGAAAATGATTCTACTAGCCATTATGCTGCTGTTTCAATTTCTCTTTTTATTAATAAAAAGGCGAAAGATTATAAAGATCTCCGACCTTCTGTAGATTCTAATGTTAGTGTCATTAAAGAGATTATTGCTGATGAGTTTTCTAAGTACACAGTAAATGAGGTAACAGAGAATAAAGACGTAATTAAAGAAGCAATTTTAAACAGAATACAGGAATATTTTCAATCTGACTTAGTTACCAGTATTTCTGTTGGTAAATTATTAGTTCAATAAAAAATTTGATGATTTTCGTCATTTTTTATGTTATATTGTTATAAGAATACTCGGGAGGTAATGGCTATGGGCGACGTCTTGTCCCAAAACGAGATAGACAACCTGCTTAAAGCATTAAGTAGTGGTGAGCTTGACGCGGATGAAATTAAAGACAGCGGTGAAAAAGTTGTTAAAAATTATGATTTTGCCCGACCGTCAAAATTCTCTAAAGAACATCTTAGAACCTTAGAGAATATTTTTGAGCATTATGGAAGATTACTTTCCACCAATCTGCCTGCATATCTCAGAAAAAATGTTCAGGTAGAAGTCATGAATTCTGAGGCAGTTACATATTCGGAGTTTTCGAACGCATTATCCAATCCAGTACTTTTAGGAATTGTTGATTTTTCACCTTTGGAGGGAAACATTCTAATCGATTTGGCTGATAATCTTGGATATGCTATGGTGGATCGAATGCTTGGTGGCGGCGGATACCCTCTTGACAGACCTAGAGATTTTACAGAGATAGAATTAACCATAATTGAAAGAATCTTTAATGTATTTACAAATCTGTTAAGAGAACCATGGAATAATGTAGTTCAGCTTGAACCAAGACTGATTCGAATTGAAACCAATTCACAGTTCGCACAGATTATTCCACCTAGTGAAATGACCTCTATTATCACAATGAATATTAAAATTGGTAATATAGAAGGAATGATGAATGTTTGCCTACCATTTTCCTGCCTGGAAAATGTTATGGATAAACTTAATACAAAGTTTTGGTTTTCAACCATGCAGACAAAAGATGATAAAACTTATCGGGATTTTATTGAGGTAGCTATTGCAAAAGCAAAGATTCCAATTAGAGCAGTGCTAGGTAAAAGTACAATATCAGTAAATGATTTTCTTGGATTACAAAGAGGCGATATTATTAAGCTGAGTACGAAGGTAGAGGATGAACTTAATATATATGTAGGAAATATTAATAAATTCAAAGCACTACCGGGAGCTTCCCAAGACTCCTATGCAGTAAGAATTTCATCAATTATAAGAGAGGAGTAACATTATATGGATGGTATGTTATCTCAAGAAGAGATTAATGCGCTACTAAGTAGTATGAACTCTTTCGATGATAATGATAAATCAGTAAATGTGCAGTCGGAAACCTTAACAGATGAGGAAAAAGATGCAATTGGCGAAGTTTCAAATATTAGTATGGGTACAGCTGCCACTACATTATCATCATTAGTAAATCAGAAAGTAGTAATAACTACACCGGTAGTACTGATTTAATGATGGGCGGAGATGGAACCAATATTGAAGGTGATTTAAGTGAACTTCATTTAAGTGCAATTAGTGAAGCCATGAATCAGATGATGGGATCTTCCTCAACTTCCATTTCATCCATGCTTGAAAAGAGAGTTGATATTAGTCCTCCAAATGCCAGTCTGGTTGATTTAAATGAGTCAATTGATGAGTCCGAATTAGCTCCATTTTTAAAAGGCAGTTTTGTCAAGGTATCTTTTAAAATGGAAATAGGAGATTTGGTAGATAGTGAATTAATGCAGTTGTATCCATTTGATTTTGCTAGAGATTTATATCGGATGTTTTCAAAGGACAAGCAGGCAGGAGAGAAAAACAAATCCACCCAGCAGACGGCTAGTCAACAGGTTCAATCTAATAAAGTTGAAGCTCCCCAAATTCCACAGAATCATGCTCCAGCAATAGAGGCTTCCCAAATGCAGATGCAAAATAATATGGGCATGCCATATATGCAGGGGATGCAAGGAATGATGGGAATGCAGGGAATGCCAAATTATCAGGGGGGAAGTTATATGATGCCTCCTGTCCAAGATATTAATATACAACCGGCTCAGTTTCAGTCTTTTACTGTAAATCAGCCAATGACCCCACAGCCTGAAAATATTAATTTGATTATGGATGTTCCATTAGAGGTTACAGTGGAATTAGGAAGAACAAGTAAATCAATTAAAGAAATATTGGATTTTACTCCTGGAACAATTATTGAGTTAAATAAACTTGCAGGTGAACCCATTGATGTTCTGGTGAATGGGAAGTATGTAGCAAAAGGTGAAGTTGTTGTAATAGAAGATTCCTTTGGTATAAGAGTGACAGAGATAATTAAGTAATATTAATAAATAAACGAATGATAGGAGAATTTTTATGGCAAAAAGTATTTTAGTTTGTGATGATGCTGCTTTTATGAGAATGATGATTAAGGATATCCTTTCCAAAAATGGATATACCATCGCAGGAGAGGCTGAAAACGGAGCAAAAGCTGTTGAAAAATATTTTGAAACGAAACCGGATTTAGTAATGATGGATATTACTATGCCGGAAATGGATGGAATACAAGCTTTAAAGAAAATCAAATCTACAGATGCCAGTGCTAATATAATTATGTGCTCAGCAATGGGACAGCAGGCAATGGTTATTGAATCAATTCAGGCAGGAGCAAAGGATTTTATTGTTAAACCATTCCAGGCAGAAAGAGTTTTAGAAGCTGTTAAAAAAGCGGTAGGTTAATATGAGTATACTTGCAGGAAATTTATCCTCATTAGAAAGCTTTTTGCAACTGCTTGGAGTCAGTATTTTGTTTGTTTTCGTATTGTTAGCAACTTATCTTACTACAAAGTTTGTTGGTGGTGTAAAGCTAAATCAATATAAAAACAGTAATTTTAAAGTCATTGAAACCTATAAAATTACTCAGAACAAATTTCTTCAATTAATTCAAATAGGGAACAGATTTTTTGCCATTTCCGTAAGTAAAGATGATATTCAACTAATTGCTGAGATAAATGAAGGTGATATTGATTTAACTAATGCAGGAAAGATGCAAGTTACTAATTTTTCTGATATCTTATCTCAGATTACGAAGAAACAAAAAGAAAAAGAGCACAAGTAAAGGTTGGAAACCATGGATACATATGTTAAGAAACACATAAGAAGAACGTTAAAGTTTAGTGGTATCATATTTCTGGCAAGTATGTTAATCTTTATGATTGCTATCCCCGTTTATGCTACAGGAACAACGAATAACGCCAATACAACAGGTAATGGAAGTACAACCACAAATAATGCCGATACTACATCAGAAACTACAGATGTTGATTTAACAGGTAATATTGGACCTTTTAATTTTAATGTGGATACCGGGGAAGAGGGCAAAGGCTTGTCCGCAACTTTACAAATGCTATTGGTTATTACATTAATATCATTGGCACCATCCATTTTAATTATGGTAACCTCATTTACCAGAATATTAATTGTATTACATTTTGTTAGGTCGGCCCTGGGAACCCAGTCAACTCCTCCCAATCAGATATTAATTGGTCTTGCATTGTTTTTAACATTATTTATTATGCAACCTGTTTTTTCAAATATCAATGAAGCAGCAATACAGCCTTTATCTAGAGGTGAGATTACCCAAGAAGAAGCATTTACTGCTGGAGCAGCTCCATTAAGAGAGTTTATGTTGAATCAGACCAAGCCTAAAGACATAAAACTTTTTATGGACATAGCAGAAATCCATACGGTAGATAGTTTAGAAGATTTACCCATTACTGTTATTATCCCGTCATTTATTATAAGTGAGTTACGAACAGCATTTATTATGGGATTTTTAATTTATATACCATTTATTGTAATTGATATGGTAGTAGCGTCTACACTTATGTCAATGGGAATGATGATGCTGCCACCGACAACCATATCTATGCCATTTAAAATATTGTTATTTATAATGGCAGATGGATGGAATTTAATCATTGGTGAATTAGTAAAGACATTCTATTAGCTTTACGAAATTGCAATCCTATATTGGAGAACAAAAATGAATGAAAATATAATTATTGATATTGCACGCCAAACATTATGGTTAATTATTAAAGTATCCGCTCCAATGTTGTTAACTTCTCTGGTAGTAGGATTAATAGTAAGTGTTTTACAAACCATTACTTCAATTCAAGAACAAACCCTCACATTTGTTCCAAAGCTTATTACAGTATTTTTAGTTATTATGTTATTTGGCAATTGGATCCTTACAGAAGTAAGAGATTTTGCTATAGAATTAATAACTAATTTTGGATATTACATACAAGTATGACAATTGATGTTACAGATTTTGAAGTGTTTCTGCTGATACTTGTGAGGATAACAGCATTTATTTATGTAGCTCCTTTCTTTAGTCTTAGGAATGTTCCTCAAAGAGTCAAGGTTGGATTCTCACTTTTTTTTGCTATTATACTATTTCAATCATTTCCTTTGAGTGCCGTACCTTATGAGAGTGTCATTGGATTTTCAACTTTGGTAATAAGAGAGGCAGTTGCCGGTCTTACACTTGGATTTTTTACAAATATTAGTTATTACATACTGTCTTTTTCCGGTCATATGATGGATATGGAAATAGGTTTTTCCATGGTACATGAGTTAGATCCAATCACCAATATACAGACTACCATTACCAGTAACTATTACTCCTATGTTATAATGCTGCTTATGCTTGTAACTAATTTACATTATTATATTATTATGGCCTTGGCGGATACCTTTAAGTTGATTCCCCTTGGTGGTGCAAATATTAATCCGAATTTATTCAAACTTTTGGTTCAATTTATGGTGGATTATTTCATAATAGGTTTTCGAATTATATTACCAGTATTTGCAGCAACGTTAATTGTTAATGTAATTCTAGCTATCTTAGCAAAAGTTGCTCCTCAAATTAATATGTTTGTAATTGGTTTACAACTTAAAGTATTAATTGGACTTATAACTCTACTTTTAATTGTAGGTTTTCTACCTGCGGTAGCAGATTTTATTTTCGATGAGATGATAAGTATGATGAGATTAGCAATTGAAGCGTTAAGATAAGTCAAAACCATTTGGAGTTAATATGACAGATAATATAATAAAATATATAAGTAATTCTACGAGGAGATCAAACAATTTTCCTATGGAAAATATGTTGACTAAGGGTAAATTAAGAAATCGGAGACTAACATATAAACTTCAGTTTTTTGCCAGTGAAGGTCCTGGCGGTGAAAAAACGGAACCTGCAACGTCTAAAAAGTTGTCCGATGCAAGAAGTGAAGGTCAGGTAGCTAGGAGTACGGATTTAATTACTGCAGCATCTTTACTTGGGCTGTTTCTGACAATAAAAATATTTATAACATATATTTATAATAATTTTATTTCTACTTTTAATTTAATTTACGGTAATTTAGATAAGTTAACAAGAGAAGATTTTACAAATGTTACAGCAAGTTTATTATTAAGGGAAGTAATTGTTCTACTAATAAAAATTATTTTACCAGTTTTAGTCATTGGATTTTTAATTGCATTTACATTGAATTTATACCAGGTAAAATGGAAAATTTCCACAAAACCACTAAAACCTAAGCTTAGTGGTTTGAATCCAATCAAGGGGTTCAAAAAGATTTTTTCTAAAGATAAAGTTGTTGATTTAATAAAGGAAATCTTGAAAATTACAGCAATTATATACGTTGTTTATAATATATTAACAAAAGAAAATTTTTCTATATTTGATTTATATGATATTGAACTATATCAGGCCATTATTTTTATCGGAAATATTATTATTAAACTGGGCATAGACATTAGTTTAGTATTTCTATTCATAGGACTGGGTGATTTGTTCTATCAAAAATTTAAATTTCAAAAAGATATGAAAATGACGAAGCAAGAAGTAAAGGATGAATACAAACAGACCGAAGGGGATCCGCAGATAAAGGGAAAAATTCGAGCAAAAATGAGGGAAGCATCTCAGCGGCGAATGATGCAAAAACTACCGGAAGCCGATGTAATTATTACAAATCCTACACACTTTGCTGCAGCTATAAAATATGATAAGGAAACTGCAGATGCACCTATTTTAATTGCTAAGGGTGCTGACTATCTTGCACAAAAGATAAAAGAAGTAGCTAGGGAGAATAAAATAGAGATTGTTGAGAATAAACCATTGGCCAGAATGCTTTATTATAATGTTGAAATTGGAAATGAAATTCCCCCAGAACTTTACCAGATGACAGCGGAAGTACTTGCTTATGTTTACGCTTTAAAGAATAAAAATTCGCCAAATTAATGGAAAAGGAGGTAGCTATTTTGAAAAGAACTGATTTAGCCATAGGCTTATATTTATTAATGGCAATTATTTTCTTAATTGTCCCAATTAATTCAACCATACTGGATTTCATGCTTGCTCTTAACATATCCATTGCTATGGTTGTTCTTTTTAACGCATTATTTTCTAGAGAAGTTTTAAATATGTCTACCTTTCCAACTATTTTATTATTTACTACTGTTTTTCGTATCGCTTTAAATGTATCATCTACTAGGTTAATTTTAACTAATGGAGATCCTGGTGATGTTGTAAAAACTTTCGGACAGTTTGTAGGAGGCGGAGATCCCATTCTTGGAATCATCGTGTTTATAATATTACTATTAGTGCAATTTATGGTTATAAATAAGGGCTCTGAAAGAGTTGCTGAAGTAACTGCAAGATTTACTCTTGATGCCATGCCAGGAAAACAAATGGCTATCGATGCTGACTTAAATACCGGATCCATAACCGATGCCCAGGCCAGAGAAAGACGTTCAAAAATTCAGGATGAATCAAGTTTCTTTGGTTCCATGGATGGTGCAACCAAGTATGTGAAGGGTGATGCTATTGTTGGCTTAATCATAACAGTGATAAATTTCGCTGGTGGACTGATCATGGGAATCACCAGACAAGGATTAGCAGCAGCAGAGGCATTTGATAAATATACCATATTAACTATTGGTGATGGTCTGGTAAGTCAGATTCCTTCCCTTATGATATCTTTGGCAACGGGTATTCTAGTTACAAAAGTATCTAAAGAAGCAGACATTGGAGATTTATTAGTTAGACAATTATTTTCAATTCCCAAAGTTTTATATATGGTAGGCGCAAGTCTTATATTTTTAGGAGTAGTTACCCCTTTACCTGCACTTGTATTTAGCACATATGGTGTGATTTTTATCATTACTGGAAGAGTTATTTCTGATAAAATTGAAATTAGTAATATTGAAAGTCAGGCTTCCCAGGAAGAAACTGCAGGAGATGAAATTCGAAAACCTGAAAACGTTACATCTTTGTTACAGGTTGATCCTATTGAACTTGAATTTGGATATGGCATAATACCTTTGGCAGATGTAAACCAAGGTGGCGACTTACTAGACAGAGTTGTAATGATTCGTAGGCAGATTGCATTAGAAATGGGATGTGTAGTACCTACGATTCGCCTTAGAGATAATATTCAATTAAATCCCAATCAGTATTTAATAAAAATTAAGGGAATACAGGTGAGTGAAGGAGAAATTTTATTTGACCATTATATGGCCATGAATCCAGGCTATGTGGAAGAAGAAATTACAGGTATTCCTACCTTTGAACCTTCGTTCCATTTACCAGCAATCTGGATTACGGAAGGACAGAGAGAACGAGCAGAATCATTAGGTTATACAGTTGTAGATCCACCTTCCATCATTGCGACTCATTTAACTGAGATAATTCGCAGTCATGTACATGAATTACTTTCAAGACAGGATGTTCAAAATCTTATTAACAATATACAGGAATCTAATGCAACACTTATTTCTGAATTGGTACCAAAACTACTTAGTGTTGGTGAAGTGCAAAAGGTCCTTCAAAATCTTTTAAAAGAAGGAATTTCCATTCGAGATTTAGTTACAATATTTGAAACATTGGCTGATTATGCACCAACAACCAGAGATACGGATGTATTAACTGAATATGCTAGGCAAAGTCTAAAACGGGCTATTTCAACGAAATACTTCCCGCAGCATGAAACAACAAGCGTAGTAACCTTGGATCCTAAAATTGAACAGGAAATTATGAGTTCCGTGAAACAGACAGAACAGGGTGCATATCTTGCTTTGGATCCTGAGAAAACCCAAGGTATTATTCATTCGGTAGAAGAGGAACTTCAAAAGTTAGAAAATTTGGGTAAGAATCCAATCGTGATAACATCGCCTATTGTAAGAATGTACTTTAAGAAGTTAACCCAAGATTATTTTAGAGATTTAATTGTTATATCTTACAATGAAATTGAATCAAATGTTGAATTACAGTCAGTTGGGATGGTGACAGTATAGTGATTATAAAAAAATATCAGGCAAATACAGAGACAGAAGCAATTATGCTGGCAAAAGAAGAACTTGGAAAAGATGCAATTGTTATGAATATAAAAACAATTTCACCCAAGGGAATCTATAAATTATTTCGTAAGCCATTTGTAGAAATAACCGCTGCAATTGATGAGCAAAGTAATGTTCCTGTTGATAAGAAGGAAGTTATTTTGGAGAAGGCAGTTAAAAAATTAAATCCTAATATCATATATGAGGAAGAACCGCAAGAACCCAAAACAAGTGTTACGGTTGAACCAAAAGAAAATTACACATCTGCCATTGAAAAAAAATTAAATAATTTACAAGATTTACTGGAAAAGAAACTAGTTGAAAATCAAACGGAAGAAAAAACGGAAAAGGAAGAAAAAAATTTAGTTTTTATTCAACTTATATATAATCAGCTCATACGAAATGAGGTTGATGAAAAATACGTGAATCAAATTCTTGGTGAAGTTGAAAATAAAATTAAAAATGATGCTTCTTTGGATAATAATTTAGCAAGTATTTATCAAAAAATTATTTTGAAATTAGGACAACCCCAGACAATATCAGTGGAAGAAGGTAAAACAAAATTTATCTTTTTTGTTGGACCAACTGGCGTTGGTAAAACCACAACAATTGCTAAAATAGCTTCCAGCCTAAAACTTAGCAATAAAGCAAGGGTAGCTTTACTTACTTCCGATACTTATCGTATTGCTGCAGTGGAACAACTTAGAACCTATGCGAATATTTTAAATATTCCAATGAAAGTAATTTATTCTCCAGATGAAATGAAAAATTGTAAAGAAGAATATAAAGAGTTTAACATTGTATTAATTGATACTGCAGGCCGTTCTCATAAAGTAAAAGAACAGAGGGATGACATAGAAAAATTAATTCATTCAGTTGACAGAGAATTAAGAGAAACTTATTTGGTTTTAAGTGCTACTACCAAATATGCTGATATGATAAAAATAACTGAGGCATATTCCCAAATAACAGATTATCGTTTAATCTTTACAAAACTAGATGAGACAACTAGTATTGGAAATATTCTTAATATTAAGATGCTGACCAATGCAGAATTATCGTATACCACTTGGGGACAAAATGTACCTGATGATATTGGTAAACTTGATACTCAGAACACAGCGAAACAGTTGTTAGGGGGCAGTGAGTAATGGATCAGGCAGAACAATTAAGAAATATAATAAAACAACGGCGCCAACCCAAACCCAATGCGAAAGTTATCACAGTTACCAGTGGAAAAGGGGGAGTTGGAAAATCTAGTATTTCGGTGAATATTGCAATTCAGTTGAGTAAGTTAGGTCAAAGAGTAATTATTTTAGATGCAGATTTTGGTTTGGCAAATGTAGAAGTGATGCTTGGTATCCGTCCTAGATACAACCTGGCTGATTTAATGTTTCGTGGAAAGGATTTACAAGACATAATCACCCGTGGTCCAGAGAATATAGGGTTTATTTCAGGCGGGTCTGGCATTCAGGAACTAACTAACATATCAAAAGACCAGATTATATATTTAACGCAAAAACTATTTGAACTTAATGAAATTGCAGATTATATAATCATAGATACTGGTGCGGGAATATCGAAATCCTCATTTTTTAAAAGAACAAACTGCAATTAAAATGATTTCAAACCGAGTTTCAACAATGGAAGAAGGAAAAGAATTATATAATAAACTTAATATTGTTGTTAGTAAATTCTTAAATATACCCCTTGAGTATATGGGAGCTATACCTCAGGACAATCATGTACCTAAGGCTGTAATGCAACAAAAACCATTCTCTTTATTATACCCGAATACTACTTCATCAAAAGCTATTATTGAGATTGCAGAATTAATTAGTAAGATTTCTCCAAATACGAATAACAGTGTAAATGGGATAGCAAAGCTCTTTACTAATTTATTAAGAGCCAAATTGAGAAGATAAGAGTTTGGAGGTAACATATGATAAAAGACGTAGTTTCAATTGGAGATAAGCTGGAGATTATATCATTAAACGGTAAGCATAACGAATTAATGAGTGATCATGTTTATGTTAGCCAGTTATTAGATTTTGTAGATAATAATAAGGCGGTTTTATCAATGCCCATAAAAAAAGGGCATATTATTCCCTTGCCTGTGGGTGAAAAATATATCATATATTTTTATTCCAGTAAGGGTTTATTTCAATGTAATGTTATAATTACAAACCGATATAAATTAAAAAATATATATGTAGTAGTGGTTGAATTCTTATCAGAGTTAGAAAAAATCCAAAGAAGGCAATATTACAGAATAGATTGTCTTATGGATATTATTTACCATGTTGTAACAGAAAAGGAAATAAAATTAACCTATAAAATAGTTAAAAATGAATATGAAACCAGTGATGAAAAGCAGACCGATATAGAGACACTGGAAGAGTATAAAAAAATATGGTATGAAGGTACCATAACAGATTTAAGCGGAGGCGGTGCAAGATTTTATTCGTCGAATCAGCATCAGCAAGGGGAAACCATTCAGTTATCTTTAGACCTTAATATGAAAGGGAAGAAATTGATAATTCCTTGTAATATCATATCTTCAGTTAAAATGACAAATAGACAAGGATATTTTGAACATAGAGTAATGTTTACTGATATATCGAGGGATGATAGGGAAATGGTAATTAAGTATATTTTTGCAGAAGAGCGTCGACAGCGAAAAAGGGAAAATGGACTAGATTAAGAAACGGAGGCGAAAAATGCAGAAAAAAGTTTTAATTATTGATGACTCTGCACTCATGAGAAGAGTGCTCTCTGATATAATAAATTCAGATGAAAGATTTCATGTAACTAAGTTAGCGACTAACGGCCTTGAAGCTCTTTCTCTTTTATTTCAAGAAAAAGAAGAGGTAGATGCCATTATTTTGGATATTAATATGCCAATAATGGGGGGGCTGGATTTTCTAAAGCGGCTGGAACAGGAGAATTATAAAGCTATTGTAATTGTAGTCAGTACAGTTGCAAAAGATGGGGCGAAAGAAACCATTGAGGCATTGGAACATGGAGCGTTTGATTTTGTAACAAAGCCTGATAATTTTATGGATGTTAAAAATGACAGATTTAAAAATAATATTTTAAATAGTCTTTCTGTATCTTTAAAATTAAGTTTAGCATCCAATCAGGCAGTCCCCGTAGTCCCACCAATAATTGTTACAACTAACCGGAATCCGATCACTCAATTCCAAAGATCAAATAAAGAGAATCCCAAAAGAATAATTGCAATTGCCTGCTCCACAGGTGGTCCCAAAGCTTTGCAAAAAATAATACCATTATTACCGGAAAAACTAGGCTGTAGTGTGTTAATTGTACAACATATGCCGGTTGGATTTACAGCTTCTCTATCGAATCGATTAAATGAATTAAGTAAAATTCGTGTACAAGAAGCAGAAGATGGTGAAGTTTTAAAAGATGATGTTGTTTATATTGCCAAAGGTGGAAACCAAATGCGCATTGAAAATCAGGGAAGTAATCATCGAATCTCTTTAACACTTGAGCCAGCTAGAAACGGATTAAGACCTTGTGCTGATATAATGTATGAATCATTAGCAGAATTAGATTATGATGAGATCATCTGTGTAGTTCTAACCGGAATGGGAAGTGATGGCACCAAAGGAATCAAACATCTAAAAGAGAAAAAAAATATTTATGTAATAGCACAGGATGAAATGTCTTGTACGGTATATGGTATGCCTAAGGTTGTAATAGATAACGGCCTTGCAAATGAAGTAATAACTTTAGATAAGATAGCAAGTGCAATTGCTAAGAATACGGGGGTACATTAAAATGGATATTAGCCAATATTTAGAGATCTTTATTGATGAAACAAAAGAACATCTTCAAAGTTTAAGTGACCAGCTTTTAATTTTGGAGACCGAACCTGAGAATGTAGAAACCATTAATGAAATATTTAGAGCTGCACATTCATTAAAAGGAATGGCAGGAACTATGGGTTATAAGAGAATGCAGCGTTTAACTCATGATATGGAAAATGTATTTTCTGAAATTAGAAACGGTAATATGAAAGTTACTGCTAATTTAGTGGATGTATTGTTTAAAGGACTTGATGCATTAGAAACATACTTAAGCAATATCCAGGAGAGTTCTGATGAAGGAACCAACGATTATGAAGATATCATTAAACAACTTAATAATATTTTAAATATCGGACTGGGAAAAGCAATAGACGAAGATACAAAAGTACTGGAAGTAGAAAAACCAGAACTGGTTCTACCTACATCAGGTGAGGAGCTTAAATTTACATCAATAAAAATTCTTGATTATGAGAAAAAAGCAATTAACAAAGCTTATGAAATTGGTATGTATGCATATGGTATAACCGTATATATTCAGGAATACTGTATTTTAAAATCAGCCAGGGCTTTCTTAGTATTTAAAGCTTTAGAATCTTTAGGAGAAGTGATTAAATCACTGCCGGATACTCAGGATATTGAAGATGAAAAATTTGATTTGGATTTCAGTGTAGTTTTACTTACGAAAGAGAGTATGGAAAAAGTAAAAGATGAAATTATGAAGGTTTCTGAAGTTAAAAATGTTGTAGTAGGTAAAATTGATGATACAAATACAGAGGAAGCAGCAGAAGAAGAGGAAAGTAAAATAACAGAAGAACAAGAATTGGACTCTTCCATAACATCCACTGCAAAAGCATCGGGTACTTCATCAGGCAATAATACCTCGAAACAATCTGCGAAACCTGTGGTAAACCGTTCCGTCAGAGTAGATATAGAAAAATTAGATATTTTAATGAATTTAGTAAGTGAATTAATTATTGCAAAGAATGGATTAGTATCTATTAGTACAACTGACAGCAGTAATAAAAATGAAAGTGGATTTAACGAACAGATAGAATATTTGGAGCGTGTAACAACCAATTTACATGAATCAGTTATGAAAGTTCGAATGGTTCCAATTGAAAGTGTAACCAATCGATTCCCAAGAATGATAAGAGACTTATCCAAAAAATTAAATAAAAAAATGGAATTATATATTTCTGGTGAAGAAACAGAACTTGACCGTACTGTAATTGATGAAATTGGTGATCCATTAATGCATTTACTTCGAAATGCAGCTGATCATGGGTTGGAAAGTAATGCGGAACGTATTGCAACAGACAAACCGGAAGTGGGTTCTATTTATTTAGAAGCTTATCAGGATGGAAATAATGTTGTAATTGAAGTTCGAGATGATGGAGCTGGAATTAATGTTGAAAAGGTAAAGAAAAAAGCTTTATCCAATGGTTCCATTACCCAGGAACAGGCAGATTCCATGTCGGAAAAAGATGTGATTGATTTACTGTTTAGACCAAGTTTCTCAACTGCTGAAGTAATTTCTGATGTATCTGGAAGAGGTGTTGGTTTAGATGTTGTTAAGACCAAGATTGAAGCACTTGGTGGAGATATTGAAGCCAAGACAAAACTTGGAGAAGGCAGCACATTTATTATACGTCTTCCATTAACACTGGCTATTATTCAGGCATTAATGGTTGAACTTGGAAGTGAAAAATATGCTATACCTTTGGGAAGTATTCAAACCATTGAAGATGTAACCCAAAATGATATTAAATATGTTCACTCCAAAGAAGTAATTAATCTTAGAGGTTCTGTCATTCCTTTAATTCGTTTAGATAAAGTATTAGATGTGGAAGAAAAACAGGAACAATCAGAGAATCTGACCGTTGTTATAATTGCAAAGGGTGATCGTTTAGCAGGATTAGTTATTGATAATCTGATTGGTCAGCAGGAAATTGTTATCAAGTCCATTGGTAAATACATTAACAATAACAAGATTATTGGTGGTGCAACCATACTTGGTGATGGTGAAGTTGCCCTTATACTTGATGTTAATACTTTAGTCTAGGAGGATAGGAACATGGAGGCAAATAGCAATATAATTGATGGAAAACAATACATAGTAGTAAAATTGGGCAATGAACAATATGGTATCGATATTAATTTTGTGGATAATATTGTTAGAATGCAAAGAATTACACGTGTACCAAAGGCGCAGCATTACTTTAAAGGGGTAATTAATCTTCGTGGTGAAATTATTCCTGTTATGAGTATTCGCTTAAAATTTGGATTAGAAGAAGACCAGATTACCAATGCAACAAGAATTATTATCATAAAATTTGATGCTGGCTCTGCCGTTGGTATAATAGTGGATGAAGTAAAAGAAGTAGTAACATTAGAAGAAAGTAATATATCCAGAATAAATAGTGAACTGGGTGATAAGAACGGATTTTTAAATGGTATCGGTAAACATGGTGATGACTTGATTTCTTTACTTAATATATCCAGTGTGATTATTGAGAAAGAGACAAATTAAGGAGTGTATTCATTGTCAAACATTAATTTAGATCATATGGATAGCATGCAATTTGACGTATTAAAAGAAATTGGGAATATAGGGGCAGGAAATGCAACAACTGCCCTTTCTACCATGATTAATGGTAAAATTGATATGGATGTTCCAATTGTAGATTTGTTAGAATTTAAAGAGCTTCCAGAAATGATTGGTGGAGCTGAAAATATTGTTGTCGGTATTTTAATTACACTTGAGGGTGAAATTAACGGAATGATGATGTTTATCATGGATACTGCTTCAGCATATAATCTGGTAAACATCTTAATGGGTAAAAGTCTTTCACAATTTGAAGATTTTACAGAAATGGAACTGTCCGCATTACAGGAAATAGGAAACATTATTGCAGGAGCATATTTGTCATCACTTTCGACCTTAACAAATATTCGTATAGATGCCAGCATACCATATATGTCAATCGATATGGCTGGAGCCATACTAAGTGTACCTGCAATTGAATTTGGAAAAATGGGAGACAAGGCATTACTGATTGAATCCCGGTTTTGCAAAGATGATTCAGACGTAAAGGGATTTTTTATTTTAATTCCTACTCTGGAATCCTATAATATTATATTGAAATCATTAGGATTATAGGTGAGTAAATGAGCGAAATAATTAAAGTAGGTATGGCTGATTTAAATATTTGCGCCTCCCCTGATGCAATAACTACATTAGGTTTAGGCTCCTGTGTGGGAATCGTATTATACGATGCTACTAGTAAAATTGCAGGACTAGTTCATGTTATGCTTCCGGATAGTAATAAAATCCGAAATAATGAAAATGTAGCAAAATTTGCAGATACAGGAATCGATGCATTAATTGATAAAATGAAGATTTTAGGTGCGAATCGCAGCAGGTTAATTGCGAAAATTGCAGGTGGGGCACAAATGTTTGCATTTAATGCAAATAATGATATGCTTCGCATTGGTGATCGAAATGTAGAGGCTAGCAAACAAAAACTTAATGCACTTGGAATAAAACTTCTTGCAGAAGATACAGGATTAAATTATGGTAGAACCATTGTATTTTATCCTGAAAATGGTGAACTTCATATTAAGTCAGTAGGTAAACCACTAAAAATATTATAAAAATTTCCTTAAATAAAATGCATTCTGAAAAGAGGGTGAGAAAATGAGGGAACGATACATAACACCTGTCATAATGTTGTCGGCAGCAGCAATAACAAGTATTTTTAATGTCATAAACCGAGTTGAGCTAATAGATGGTTTAAAAAAACTTTTATTAATCATAATAATATTTTATTTCATCGGGAGAATTGCAACAAAAGTTATTGTTAAGACAACAAATATGGAACCCAAGATAAATGATAGCAAGATAGAGGCTTCAGAAACAGAAGAAACGGAAGCTTAATCAAAACTAATTTTACAAAAGGAGCACTATTATGAATGCAGAAGGCAAATCCAAACTTTGGGAAGAGTATACCAAATACAAATCTACTGAAGTTCGTGAAAAAATCATAATTGAATATGCGAATCTTGTAAAAATCGTTGCAGGACGTTTAAGTATGTATCTGGGATATAACGTTGAATACGATGATTTAGTGGGCTATGGTATTTTTGGTTTAATCGATGCAGTTGATAAATTCGATTATTATAAAGGAATAAAATTTGAAACATATGCAAGCTTTCGTATTCGTGGTGCCATTATTGACGAAATACGAAAAATGGACTGGGTTCCAAGAACATTAAGGCAAAAGCAGAAAAAAATAGATGTTGCATTTCAAAAAATAGAATTGGATAAAGGAAGGCTGGCAACTGAGGAAGAAGTAGCCATAGAATTAAATATAACCTTAGATGAGCTTGATAACCTGCAAAACCAGGCAAAGGTTTCAAATCTTCTATCCCTTGATGAATATATGGAACAGGGAAGTGATGTAACTATGGAAGCCGGACTTGCAGCTCAATTTGAAACACCAGAGGGCTACATCGAAAAACAGGAACTAAGAGGGGAATTAATTAAATCTTTAGATTCCTTAACAGACAAGGAAAAAAGAGTAATTATTTTATATTATTATGAAGAGTTAACTTTAAAAGAGATTAGTACTATTTTAGAAGTATCTGAATCGAGAATCTCGCAATTACATACGAAAGCTTTACAAAAAATGAAACTCAAGTTAGGAAATTTTAGTGATACTCTATTCGGTGCACGATAATATTAAATTAATTACCTAGAAACTGTTATGGAGGTAGATGGTAAATATGGGAAACAGAAACGGTTATTTTCAACTTGAAATTAAGAAAGACGGAACTTATTTAAAGTTATTTCCACCATTAGACAATGGGCAGCATATTACATACGATGAAGTTAGTAATTATCTTATCGATAAAAAAATTCATGACTATGATATAAAAGCACTTGGTCGTGCAATTGCAACTTCTCATGATGAACCTACGGAAGTAAAATTGTTAACTATTACAATTCTTCCGGAAAGTGAATATCTGAAAATTTCTATTTCATCAGATCGTATGTTAGTCATTGGTAGATTTTATCCTCCTTCTAATAATGGACAATTAATGAGTACTTCTGAAATGGTAAGTACATTGCAGATGTCTGGTATTAAGCATGGAATTATTCGGGAAAATATTGAATCATTTATACAGGATAGAAGATATTGTGAAGATATTGTACTTGCCAGAGGTACAAAACCAGTCGAAGGAAAAAATGCTGTTATAAGATATCATTTTAATACGGATACTACTTTAAAACCAAAGGAAAATGAGGATGGCACGGTAGATTTTCATCAGCTGGATATGATAAGTTCAACCAATGCAGGAGATATCCTTGCTACTTTGGAGCCAGCTGTTTCAGGAAAAGATGGTGTTGATGTTTGTGGAAATATTATAAAACCTGCAAAAGTAACGAAATTAATTTTGCGTCATGGTAAAGGAATTCACATGTCTGAAGATGGACTTACCATGTATTCTGATACCAACGGACATGTTATGCTACAGGATGACCGTGTTTTTGTTGCAAATACTTTCGAAGTACCAGCAAACGTTGATGCTTCCACCGGAGATATAATATATGAAGGAAATGTTAAGGTGAAAGGTAATATCATTACTGGATATACCGTTCAGGCTAAGGGTGATATTATTGTGGATGGGGTTGTAGAAGGAGCTACCTTAATAGCCGGAGGTCATATTATTCTAAAACGTGGTATGCAAGGTATGAGTAGAGGGAAAATGGAAGCTGACGGCAATATCATTACTAAATTTATTGAGAATGCCACAGTTAAAGCTGGTGGATATATTACAACTGAAGCTATTTTGCACAGCAAAGTATCAGCTCAAGGGGACATAACAGTAGGTGGTAAAAAGGGATTTGTCACTGGTGGAGAAATTAGATCTACCTCCTGTATCATAGTAAAGACCGCTGGTTCCACCATGGGAACACATACTCTATTAGAAGTAGGAATTGATCCAACTATTGTTGAGGAGTATCATCAGTTGGAAGTACAAATTGCAAGTTGTAAAGCAGATAGAGATAAATTAATGCCAATTCTATCAACCTTTAAGAAGAAAATAGCAAATGGTGAATATATTTCACCTGAAAAGTTTGAATATATTAAACTTGCCACTAAAAATGTTATTGATTTAGATGAAAAAATCAGAGTTTATATGCTAAGATATGAAAAATTAAAACTGGATATGAATAATACAGAAGGTGGAAGTATTCGCATCGAAAACATTGGGTATCCTGGAGTTAAAATAGTGATATCTAATGTGGTATACTACGTAAGGAATGAAGTTCAGTATACGAAATTTATTCGTGACAGGGCAGATATTAAACTAGTAGGACTATAAAAGGAGGAGTAATATGCCGATTAAACCTATCGATATAGTTACAATGGCTCCAAAATCCCAAGAAGTATCACACTTTAAACATCAAGAAAGTCAAAAGACTTTAAATGAACAAGCTCAATTAAGTAATCAGTTTAACAGCCAGATTAAGCATAATAATCAACAGGCGGTAAAGACTTTAAAAGGTGATAATCAGGA
This sequence comes from Anaerocolumna sp., assembly GCA_029256035.1. GTDB lineage: Bacteria > Bacillota > Clostridia > Lachnospirales > Lachnospiraceae > Anaerocolumna. The sequence goes on from JAQSYR010000028.1 coordinate 21,214, forward strand.
ATATCGTTATGATGCAAAAGAGAAAGGGAATAATTCTTACAATCAAAACAAGGATAAAAAAAAGAAAGATAAGAATGACAATTCAGAACCACAATCCAATGCAAAAATTAGCCCTGGTTCCTTTGACATAAAAATATAATAGGAGACTGAGAATGACACCATTAGAAATAGTTCTGATCCTTATGGGTGTTGTTATTATTGTGATTAGCAGCTTGGTAGTTGACAAATCAGGTAGTAAGAGTACTTTAAAGGCAGAAGATTCAAATAACAGTGTAGAAGAGTTAAATACCGCAGATATAAAAAACAAAATTAATACTATTATAACTGAAGTTACAGAAGAAAAAGTAAATCATACAGAAGATGAGCTTAGTAAATTATCAAATGAGAAAATAATAGCAGTAAATGATTATTCCAATCAAGTATTAGATAAAATAACACAAAACCATGAAGAGGTTGTCTTTCTTTATAACATGCTAAATGAAAAAGAAAATGAAGTGAAAGAACTGTTAAAACAAGTGGATAATTCAAAAAATATTATTTATGAGAAGAAAGTAGATGCATTAGATAGTATTAAAAATGATATACCAGAGCACAAAGGTCAAGTTTCAGAAAAAATGTTTGCTGAGAAGAGAATAGAAAATGCTGAGAATAGTATAACTGAGAATAATAATAAAGTAATATTAGATTTATATAAACAAGGAAAATCTATACTTGAAATTTCTAAGATGCTTGAAATTGGGCAAGGTGAAGTTAAATTAGTAATAGATTTATTTAAATAGTGAGTGAGACAGGTGCAAAAATGAAATTAAAGTACTATTTAAGAGGTTTAGGAATAGGAATACTTTTAACTACAATAGTATTATCCATATCTTATGGTAGTGACGAGAAAAATTCAGAGAAGAATCAAAATACGAGCAGCAATACCAAAGAATCAAATGCCATTGAAACAGAGGATATTGCTTTGGAAGATTTA
>JAQSYR010000029.1 GCA_029256035.1 Anaerocolumna sp.
TATTGAAAAGGCAACCAGCTTAGCCAGAGCTATGGTAACCCAGTACGGTATGTCCGAGAAATTTGGTTTAATGGGATTAGAGTCTGTGGAAAATCGTTACTTAGATGGTAGACCGGTACTTAATTGTGGAGATGCAACTGCGGCAGAAATTGACCATGAAGTTATGAATATTCTAAAAGCATGTTATAAAAAAGCAGAAGAACTGCTTGATGGTAATCGTGATGTACTGGACAAAATTGCAGATTTCTTAATTGAAAAGGAAACTATCACTGGTAAAGAGTTTATGAAGATATTCCGAGAAGTGAAAGGTATTCCAGAGCCTGAGGAAGAAACATCTAATGGGAAATCAGAAGTAGAAGCGACATCACTAGAAACTCATGAAAATGCCGTAGAAACACTAGTTGAGGATTCGTCAAATCAGAACCATGCTGGAGGAAATGAGATAGCTTCCATTCATATTGATTTAAAGGATAATGATGATCAGAAGAATGAGTAAACAGAAGAATAAGTAAACGTAAGAATGAGTAAACAGAAAAATAAGTAAACATAAGAATCTAACTTGATTATGTTATGAACTTGTCAAGAGTAAATATTTATAGCTTTGACATTGAAGAGGAATTAAAAAAACTTCCCCAAAAGCCAGGTGTTTATATAATGCATGATAAGCATGATACCATAATTTATGTGGGGAAAGCCATAAATTTAAAAAATAGAGTAAGACAGTATTTTCAAAGCAGCAGAAACCTGACACCTAAAATCCAGCAGATGGTTACTCATATTCAGTACTTTGAATATATAATAACCGATTCAGAGTTAGAGGCTTTGGTGTTAGAAAGTAATTTAATTAAAGAGCATCGACCAAAATATAATACCATGTTAAAGGATGATAAAAATTATCCGTATATTAAAGTTACCACCAATGAACCATATCCCAGAGTATTATTTGCCAGACAAAGGGGTAAGGACAAGGCAAAATACTTTGGACCATATACAAGTTCAAAATCCATTAAAGATACCATTGAGCTAATGAGAAAGATTTACTTTATTCGTACCTGCAATCGAAATCTGCCTAAGGATATTGGGAAAGAACGGCCATGTCTATATTATCACATAAAACAATGTAAAGCTCCATGCCAGGGCTATATTTCAGAAGCAGATTATAAAGTATCCATAGAAAAAGTTCTTGAATTTCTTAATGGTAACTATGGATTGTTAATAAAAGATCTGGAAGATAAGATGAAAGACGCAGCACAGCTTATGGAGTTTGAGGCTGCTGCAGAATACAGGGATTTATTAAATAGTGTAAAACAAATTACCCAGAAACAAAAAATAACTAGCACTGAACTGGAAGACAGAGATATTATTGCGCTTGCTACTGCAGGTAATGAGGCAGTAGTTCAGGTGTTTTTTATAAGGAATGGAAAGTTAATAGGAAGAGATCATTTTTATTTAACGGGTGCTTCTCAGGAAACAAAAAGCAGTATCATAACAAGTTTTATTAAACAATTTTATGCAGGGACTCCTTTTGTACCGAGAGAGCTGATTATTGGCGAAGGGGTAGAAGAAAAAGAGATTCTGGAAGAATGGCTGACATCCAAACGTGGGCAAAAGGTATATATTAAAGTACCCGTAAAAGGAGAGAAAGAAAAACTGGTGGAACTTGCCAGGAAGAATGCATCTCTCGTGTTGCAACAGGATACGGAAAAAATTAAAAGGGAAGAAGCAAAAACCATTGGTGCATTAAAGCAACTTAGTGAACTCCTAGAAATACCTGGACTTTACCGTGTGGAAGCATTCGATATATCTAATATTAGTGGTTTCGAATCCGTAGGCTCAATGATAGTATATGAAAATGGTAAGCCAAAGCGAAACGACTATCGTAAATTTAAAATAAAATGGGTCAAAGGTCCGGATGATTATGCTTCCATGGAAGAAGTTCTCACAAGACGATTTACCCATGGCTTGCGGGAAGAGCAAGAATTAAAAGATAAAATGTTAGAAGAGGAATATGGAAGTTTCAATCGTTACCCGGATTTAATTCTAATGGATGGCGGGAAAGGCCAAGTAAACATAGCATTAAAAGTATTAAATAAACTAAACATGAACATGGCCGTCTGTGGCATGGTAAAAGATGATAATCATCGAACCCGAGGTCTTTACTATAATAATCAGGAAATTCCTATTGACAAAAATAGTGAAGCATTCAAATTGATTACCCGGATACAGGATGAAACCCACCGTTTTGCCATTGAATATCACAGGCAGCTGCGAGGAAAGACTCAGGTTCATTCTATTCTGGATGATATTGAAGGTATTGGAGAGAAACGAAGAAGGGCACTGATGAAGCATTTTCAATCGTTAGATGAAATAAAAGCAGCAACCATGGAAGAACTTGCCCAGGTAGAGAATATGAATAAACTTGCAGCAAAACAGGTTTATGATTTTTTTCACTAGATTTCATATTGCGTTATTACATCAGAGTTCCCTTTAAAAGATAGTATTTACATTTATAACCGTACTGTGATAGAATGAACACAATGAAATGCCTTAGAAATTACCAAAATAAGGTCGGAGAAAGGAAGCCCTGCAAAATGTATACAGTACCATTAATAAAACTCATTGAAAAAATGAGATTTGAAATCCTTACACCTGAAATAGATATTGAACATATAAAACTATGCCAACCTGATGTGAACAGACCTGCATTGCAGTTAGCAGGCTTCTTTGATCATTTTGATTCCGACCGTGTCCAAATTATAGGGCGTGTAGAAGAAGCTTACATGAATAATATGGATAAAGACCACGGTAAAAATATTATGGCGAGACTTATGGACTGCAAAGTTCCATGTATTGTCTTTTGCAGAAGTATTCCAGTAGCACCGGAACTAATCCAGATGGCAACGGAAAAAGGCATACCAATTCTAAAATCGGATAAGACCACTTCTTCCGTTATGGCTGAAGTAATACGTTGGTTAAATGTTGAACTGGCTCCCAGAATATCCATACATGGAGTGCTTGTAGATGTATACGGTGAAGGTATTTTAATAACTGGTGAAAGTGGGATAGGTAAAAGTGAAGCTGCCCTTGAATTAATTAAAAGAGGTCACCGTTTGGTTACAGATGATGTGGTAGAAATTAAAAAAGTTAGTGATGATACTTTAATTGGAACGGCACCGGATATTACCAGACATTTTATTGAACTAAGAGGAATAGGTATTATTGATGTTAAAACCTTATTTGGTGTAGAAAGTGTTAAAAATACACAGGCAATAGATTTGGTTATTAATTTTGAAGAATGGAATAGAGAAAAAGAATATGACCGTCTGGGGTTAGAAGAAGAATATACAGAATACCTGGGGAATAAAATTGTATGCCATTCCATTCCTATCAGACCAGGAAGAAATCTTGCAGTTATTGTTGAATCTGCTGCAGTAAATTACAGACAGAAAAAGATGGGTTATAATGCTGCCCAGGAATTATACAATAGAGTTACAAATAATTTATTACGTAAATCAAAAGCGGAAGAAGATTAGCGAAAAATAAGTATTAAGGTGGAAAATACTATGGATAAGTTATGCTTTGGTATTGATATTGGGGGAACTACGGTTAAATTAGGATTATTTACTTCAGAAGGTGAACTTCTGGATAAATGGGAAATCCAGACCAGAAAAGAAAATTCAGGAGAATATATCCTAAAGGATGTTGCAGAATCCATAAAGAATAAGATAACAGAAAAGTCTATCGATAATAGTCAAATAGTAGGACTGGGTTTGGGTGTTCCAGGGCCCGTAACAGAAGATGGTACAATAATTGAAGGTGTCAATCTTGGATGGGGTATCTTTAATGTAGCCAAAACAATGAAGAATCTGACGGGATTTGATACCAAGGTGGGAAATGATGCTAATGTTGCTGCTTTGGGTGAAATGTGGCAAGGTGGTGGAAAAGGCTATAAAAACCTTGTTATGGTTACCTTAGGTACCGGAGTTGGTGGCGGAGTCATACTAAACAGTGAAATATTGACTGGAAGTAATGGCGCAGCAGGTGAACTTGGTCATATCCGAGTAAATTATGAAGAAAAAGAAACCTGTGGCTGTGGTAAAACCGGCTGCTTAGAACAGTATGCTTCTGCATCAGGAATTGTTAAGGAAGCAAAGAGATTATTAGAAAACTCTAAAGAACCTTCCGTTTTAAGAAGTGAAAAAGAAATAAAGTCTTTGCTCTGGCAGAGTTAGGTAATGATGCTGGAATTTATGGTAGTGCCAAACTTATTCTTGGTAAATAGATGCTATTCTTAAGAATGATTTGAATTAGTCTGCATATATTAGCATAGAATAAAGCAGAGCAGAATATGAATATTTTGTTAGAATCTAAAGTAAAAATAAAAGGATCTAACAAAATTTAAATGAAAGAGGAATTTATTTTGAATGAGGATTTTTATCAAAAATTAAAAGAATTATTACGTGAAAACCAGATTATGATAGAAGAACCTCTAGCAAAACATACTACGTTTCTAATAGGAGGACCTGCAGATTATCTGGTATTACCGGATTCAATTTCCCAGGTTTCTTCCCTGGTAAAGCTGTGTAATAAAGAAAATATGCCTTTTTATATTCTTGGCAAAGGTAGTAATCTATTGGTAAGTGATAATGGTTACCGTGGATTAATTATAAAAATTGGACAGGAATTTAGTCAAATTTCAGTGGAAGAATCAGATACTACCATTGCTGGTAAATATTTGGTAAAAGCTCAGGCAGGTATTATGTTATCCAAAATGGCTAATGAGATTGCAGAACATAGTTTGGAAGGTTTTGAATTTGCATCTGGAATACCAGGAACGCTAGGAGGAGCTGTAACTATGAATGCAGGGGCTTATGGCGGAGAGATGAAAGATTCCATTGTTTGTGTGGTAGTAGCGGATTCCGCTGGAAACATCCTGGAGTTAAATAAAGAGGAATTAAAATTAGGGTATCGTAGAAGTATCATTCAGGATAATCATTATATTGTGTTAGAAGCTGCATTTGCTTTTCCAAAAGGAAAGAAAGAAGAAATTCGTAACAAAATGAATGACCTGAATGCAAGACGGAAGGAAAAACAACCTTTGGAATATCCAAGTGCAGGAAGTACCTTTAAAAGGCCGGAAGGATATTTTGCTGGTAAATTAATAATGGATGCTGGACTTAGTGGTTTTAAAGTAGGTAATGCCCAGGTATCTGAAAAGCATTGTGGATTTGTAATTAACATAGGCGGAGCCAGTGCATCTGAAGTTAGAGCATTAATTAATGAAGTTATAACTATAGTAAATCATAAATTTGGAGTAATGTTAGAACCGGAAGTAAAATTACTAGGAGAATTCTAACAGAAGAGAGGTTACCATGAGACTGGTTATTGTTACAGGAATGTCAGGAGCAGGTAAAAGTTCTGTACTTAAAATGCTGGAGGATGCCGGATATTTTTGCGTTGACAATCTTCCCATTCAACTGATATATAAACTAGTCCAACTTACCTTTGCAGATACGGAGAAAATTGATAAGGTTGCGTTAGGCATCGATATCCGTAGCGGACAAGCATTAGAAGAGTTGAATGAAGTATTAAATTACATGAATTCTGCAGGATACCAGTTTGAGATTCTGTTTCTTGATGCAAGTACGGAAGTATTGGTAAAGCGCTACAAAGAAACAAGAAGGATACATCCGTTATCTGGAGCCGGACGAGTTGAGCAGGGAATTGAAACGGAGAGAGAAAAGCTTGAATTTCTAAAGAAAAAAGCAGATGTAATCATAGATACAAGTCAATTGCTTATTCGGGAATTAAAAGCCCAAATTGATAAAATTTATATTAATGATGAAAAATATAATAACTTTTATATTACAATTCTTTCTTTTGGGTTTAAGTATGGAATTCCAATGGATTCAGATCTGGTTTTTGACGTGCGATTTTTACCTAATCCCTATTATATTCCAGAGTTAAAGAATCTTACTGGTAATGACTCTTCCGTAAAAGATTATGTGCTGCAGTCTGACATGGCAGGGACATTTCTGGAGAAATTGGATGATATGGTTACTTTTTTAATACCCAACTATATTACAGAAGGGAAAAATCAATTGGTAATCAGTATTGGATGTACTGGCGGTAAACACCGTTCTGTTACCCTTGCCAATGAATTAGTAAAAAGATTAAGCCGTCTGGAATATGGATTAAAAGTAGAGCATAGAGATATAGAGAAGGATTCGAGGAGATTATAATGTCATTTTCTAAAGATGTAAAGGATGAATTATCAAAACAGCTAAGTCCTGCAAGACATTGCCAGATTGCAGAATTGGCTGCATTAATCAGCTTGTGTGGGCGTATTATTATTACAGAAAACGATAATTATATATTAAAGCTTCATACAGAAAATTTAACCGTGGCAAGAAAATACTTTACATTAATAAAAAAAACATTTAATATAAATACAGATATCTCTATTAAAAAGAATGCTTATTTAAAAAAAAGCAGAAGCTATAGTATGGTTATTACTGATCATGATATGGTAATAAAAATTTTACAGGCTACAAAGTTAATTGATGAGAATAAAGAAATTAGAGAGAATCTTTCCATAACCAACAATTTAGTGATACAAAATGTCTGCTGTAAAAGAGCATTTATCCGAGGTGCTTTTTTAGCTACCGGGTCCATTAGTGATCCTAAAAAGACCTATCATTTTGAAATTGTTGCTCCTGATGAACCCAAAGCAACGCAATTACAATTAATTATTAACTCTTTTGATGTTGATGCTAAGATTGTAACCAGGAAGAAATACTATGTTGTATATATAAAAGAGGGTTCTCAAATTGTGGACTTGCTCAATGTAATGGAAGCACATGTTGCGCTTATGAATCTGGAGAATGTACGTATTTTAAAAGAAATGAGGAATTCTATCAATCGTCAGGTTAACTGCGAAGCTGCCAATATTAACAAAACAGTAATGGCAGCAACAAAACAGATTGATGATATTCTTTATATAAAAGAACAAACGGGGTTAAGCGAATTGTCAGAGGGGATGGAAGAGATTGCTAATTTACGTATTGACTATCCCGAAGCATCACTGAAAGAATTAGGTGCTTTGTTAGATCCACCCATAGGAAAATCCGGAGTGAATCACAGATTACGTAAACTAAGTATAATAGCTGATAATTTAAGGAAACAGAAGGAGGAAGTAAAACATGATAACGAAAAAGATATCTATTAAAATTCCAACAGGCTTAGAGGCAAGACCAGTTGCCTTATTAGTTCAAGTTGCTAGTCAATATGAGAGTACCATTTACGTAGAGTGCGAAGAAAAAAAAGTAAATGCTAAAAGTATTATGGGCATGATGAGTTTGGGGCTTGCTGCAGGGGAAGAAGTTACAGTAACCGTTGACGGAAAAGATGAAGAAGCGGCTATTGAGAATATTGAGAAATATTTAAGTAGTAAATAATGATAAAGGTGTCATAAATTGACTTATGACACCTTTATTAATAAAATTTATATTATAAATAAAGGAACCGTCTCAAAATGGGCTGTTGGAAAACGATAAGACTGGAAATTCATATTTCCCTTACCTTCGTTTTACAATAGCCCATTCTTAATCTTAAAATAAAGGTTAAACAAAGTTAATATTTCGTTAACACACAAATTGGGATTATGTGTTATAATGTATAAAATCGCCAAAATTATTGAGCTGGTAAGTAAATAAAACACGAAGTTTTTACATAAATGACAAGTTTAATAAAGGAGACACTTATAACATGAAATCAAAACGTACCATTTCGGACATGAGAAAAAATGTTAATTCTGAGAATCAAAACAAAAGAAATCCTATTCTGGATAACAATAAACGAATTGCATTTGCTGGAATAATGCTAATAGTATTCATTATTACAGGAGTTATCATAGCAAATAATTTAAGTAATAAGGATAGCATTGGTATAATTAACAACAATCAGCAAAATACCCAGAAGGAGACAGTCAATACCGGTACTACCCAAGGGGAACCTACCATATCAGAACAATTTATTCATGACCAGGTAATTGAGCAGAATCTGAGAAAAGAAGAAAATAATAAAGTTATGGAATTGATTAAGCAAGGGGATCAGTTAGCGCTAGGTTATGATTATGATGGTGCTATAAATCTGCTAAAAGAACAGGAAAACAAATACCAAAACCATAGGGAACTTAAGGAGGCCTTAGAGGGTTATGAAACTGCAAAGGCTAGCCTGGAACCCTTTGGTGCATACGAATCAGCCGACCAGATTAGTCATATTTTCTTTCATTCCCTGATTGCCGACAATTCCCTGGCTTTTGATGGGGATAGCGATAGTAACGGATATAATTATTATATGACAACAATTTATGAATTCAAACAGATGATGCAGCAAATGTATGACGCAGGCTATGTGCTGGTTAGTATCCATGATGTGGGCAAAAAAATAGAGTCAGCAGATGGAGTTAGTAAATTCGTGCCTGGAGACATTATGCTTCCGCCGGATAAAAAACCTTTTGTTTTATCTCAGGATGATGTAAATTACTATAACTATATGGATTTTGATGGATTTGCAACAAGAATGGTAATAGACGAAAATGGTCGTCCATCTACGGAAATGAGAATGGAAGATGGTACTTTCTCTGTAGGAGATTATGATATGGTTCCTGTTTTGGAAACCTTTATCGCAGAGCACCCTGATTTTTCTTACAAAGGAGCCAGAGGAATTCTTGCAATTACTGGTTATGAAGGAGCTTTAGGCTATCGAACAGATGACAAAAATTCACCTACCTATGAGCAGGATAAAGAAACAGTGAAACAAGTTGCCAAAGTGTTAAAAGAATGGGGTTGGGAATTTGCTTCTCATAGCTATGGGCACAGAAATATGTATGAAATGAGTACGAACTTCATTAAAAAAGACACTGACCGCTGGATGGAAGAAGTAGGATCGCTGGTGGGGCCAACGGATATTTTTATATATCCTTATGGAGTTGAAGTTGAAAAAACATTTGGTACTTATAGCAGTGATAAATATAAATACTTAAAAAGTTTAGGATTTGAATATTATTGTGGTGTTTATAAAGACCCATGGATACATATAAAAGATGAATATGTAAGAATGACCAGACGTCCTTTGGATGGACAAGCACTGCTTCAATTCCCAGAACGGCTCTCCGATTTATTTGATGTAGCAACAGTAGTTGATCCAGACCGTCCGGCACTAAAGTAATTTTACTTCATTGAACAAACCATTGGAAAAAAACATAAGTTCTGGTATAATGAGTGTTAGTGCCAAGGGAATGTTTATGAGGAGACAAAATTATGAAATTTACGCATTTACATTTACATACAGAATATAGCTTATTAGATGGATCTGGCAAGATTAAAGAAATGGTTGCCAGGGCCAAAGAACTGGGAATGGACAGTATTGCCATCACAGACCATGGAGTTATGTATGGAGTCATTGACTTTTATCGCGCCTGTCTGGCAGAAGGCATACGTCCCATTATAGGCTGTGAAGTCTATGTAGCACCCAATTCCAGGTTAGATAGAGAATCCTCTTCTTCTGATGACAGATATAATCATCTAGTACTTCTGGCAGAAAATAATACAGGATATGCCAACCTTATGAAAATAGTTTCAACGGGATTTTTAGAGGGATTTTATTATAAACCAAGAGTAGATTATGAAATATTAAGGCAATATAAAGAGGGAATTATAGCATTAAGTGCCTGCCTTGGTGGTGAAGTGGCAAGTAACGTGCGCAAAGGATTTTATGAAGAGGGCAAAAAAGCAGCCCTTCACTTACAGGATATATTTGGAGCTGGTAATTTTTATTTGGAATTACAAGACCATGGAATTCCGGAACAAAAGACAGTAAATCAGGGATTAATGCGCATGAGCCAGGAAACCGGTATCCCATTAGTTGCAACCAACGACGTTCATTATACCTTGGAAAGTGACGCCCAGGCCCATGACATTTTGCTTTGCATTCAGACCCAAAAGAAGGTAGCCGATGAAAATAGAATGCGATATGAAGGTGGTCAATACTATCTCAAATCACCAGAGCAAATGTATGAATTATTTCCCTATGCAACAGAAGCACTGGAAAATACACAAAAAATTGCTGAACGCTGTAATGTGACAATTGAATTTGGTGAATACAAACTTCCAAAATATGATGTGCCCAGCGGATATTCCGCATTGGATTATCTTAAAAAGCTTTGCGTGGAGGGTTTAGAAAGGCGTTTTACAAATCCATCCCAGGAATTACGGGAACGCTTAGAGTTTGAAATAGAAACCATACGCAGTATGGGCTTTGTAGATTATTTCTTAATTGTATGGGATTTTATTAAATTTGCCAGAGATCATGAGATTATGGTTGGGCCAGGACGTGGAAGCGCGGCAGGAAGCATTGTATCTTATTCCTTAGGTATTACCAATATCGACCCTATCAAATATAATCTATTGTTTGAGCGTTTTTTAAATCCAGAACGACTTACCATGCCGGATATTGATATTGACTTCTGCTTTGAAAGAAGACAGGAAGTTATTGATTATGTTGTAAAGAAATACGGCAAGGACCGTGTAGTGCAGATTGTTACTTTTGGTACCATGGCTGCCAGAGCGGTAATCCGTGATGTAGGCCGGGCAATGGATTTAGGTTATGCCCAGGTTGATACGGTTGCTAAAATGATACCAACAGAATTAGGAATTACCATAGAAAAGGCTTTGAAAATGAATCCGGAACTAAGGAGCCTGTATGACAGTGATGAGGAGATTAAGTTTCTCATTGATATGTCAATGAGACTAGAAGGGTTGCCCCGCCATACATCCATGCATGCTGCTGGAGTTGTAATCAGTAAGGCCCCCGTTGTAGAATATGTACCATTAGCCAGAGCTTCTGACGATTCTATTACAACTCAGTTTACCATGACAACGTTAGAAGAGCTTGGTCTTTTAAAAATGGACTTTTTAGGGCTAAGAACCCTTACAGTAATACAGAATGCTGTAAGACTGTTAAATGAGAAACGTAAACCTGAGGAGCAGATAGATATTGATGCCATTGATTTTGAAGATAAAAATGTGTATTCCCTAATTTCTTCAGGTAAAACGGAAGGTGTATTTCAGTTAGAAAGTGCCGGAATGAAAAGCTTTATGAAAGAATTAAAACCCCAGTCCATTGAAGATGTAATTGCAGGGATTTCTCTGTACCGGCCAGGACCCATGGATTTTATTCCAAAATACATTAAGGGTAAGAATGAAGCTGGAGCTATTATATATGAGTGCCCACAGCTAGAACCAATTTTATCTCCTACTTATGGATGTATTGTTTATCAGGAACAGGTTATGCAAATTGTTCGTGATTTGGCTGGTTATAGTTATGGTCGCAGTGATTTGGTACGAAGGGCCATGTCAAAGAAAAAAGCTTCCGTTATGGAAAAAGAAAGAAAGAATTTTGTATACGGTAATGCACAAGAGGGAGTTCCAGGCTGTGCGGCCCAAGGAATCTCAGAAAAAGTTGCCAATGATATTTTTGATGAAATGACGGACTTTGCTAAGTATGCATTTAATAAATCCCATGCAGCAGCCTATGCAGTAGTATCTTATCAGACTGCATTTTTAAAATGTTATTATCCTGTTGAATTTATGGCTGCACTTATGACTTCCGTTATTGATAATCCAGGCAAAGTAGCAGAATATATTATGACTTGCAGACAGATGGGAATTCAGATTCTTCCTCCGGATATTAATGAGGGAAACAGTACTTTTTCCGTTTGGAATGGTGCAATCCGTTACGGTTTATCTGCAATTAAAGGCCTTGGAAAGCCAGTAATTGAAGCAGTAGTCAGTGAGAGGGAATTAAACGGCAGATTTACCAGTTTAAAAGATTTTGCAAACCGTCTGTCCGGAAAAGAAGTGAATAAAAGAACGGTGGAGAGTTTTATTAAATCCGGAGCTTTTGACAGTCTTTTCGGAACAAGAAAACAATTAATGATGATTTATATCCAGGTATTAGATGACGTGGCACAAGATAAGAAAAGAAACTTTACAGGACAAATCTCACTATTTGACTTTGTGGAACCAGAGCAAAAGCAGGATTATGTTAACCAACTTCCAGATGTTGGAGAATATACAGCAGAAGAACTTCTAGCCTTTGAGAAAGAAGTTATGGGCATTTATGTAAGCGGTCATCCACTAGATGCATACCAAGGATTACTAAATAAAAATATTACTGCATCTACTCTGGATTTTGCAATTGAGGAAGAAACCAATGAGGTAAAAGTTCAGGATGGGCAAATTGTTACAATTGGTGGAATGATTATTTCAAAAACTATAAAAACTACAAGAACCAATTCTATGATGGCCTTTATTACTCTGGAAGATTTAGTTGGTACCGTTGAGATTATTATATTTCCAAGGGATTATGAGAAGTATAAATCATTCTTACAGGAAGATAATAAAGTTTTGATTAAAGGGAAAGCTACTGTAGAGGAAGATAAACCGGCTAAACTAATCTGTAGTGAAATCATACCTTTCGAGAATGTTCCAAGGGAAGTTTGGATAAAATTTGAGAATAAAGAGATCTTTATGAAACATGAACAAACTTTATATCAGTTATTAAGTGAATACGACGGAAACGATACGGTTTGTATTTATTTAGAATGTGAAAAAGCAATAAAACGACTTCCTAAAAATAGAAATATTAACATAGAAAATGAATTATTAAATAAATTAGCACTAAAATATGGGGAGTCAAATATTCAGGTGTTGGAAAAGAGTATTGAAAAAGGGCATAAAATGAATTAAAATAAAGTGGATTTCATGTATCATTAGCTCATTTGAACTAATAACGCCAAGTCAACGGAGGTTTTAAATTATGGCTAAAGAAGTAAAGACCATTGGTATTTTAACAAGCGGTGGAGATGCACCGGGTATGAATGCTGCAATACGTGCAGTAGCAAGAACTGCAATTGCATATGGAAAAAACGTTAAAGGAATCCGCAGAGGATATAGCGGACTTTTAGAAGAAGATATTATAGATTTAAGCAGTACGGATGTTTCTGATATAATACAACGTGGTGGAACTATATTATATACAGCCAGAAGTAAAGAGTTTATGACTCCGGAAGGACAGGATAAAGGTGCACAAATCTGCAAGAAACACGGAATTGACGGATTAGTAGTAATAGGTGGTGATGGTTCCTTCCGTGGAGCAGGAAAACTTGCTGAGAAAGGAATCAATACAGTAGGGCTGCCAGGAACAATTGACCTGGACATCGCTTGTACTGATTATACCATTGGTTTTGATACTGCTGTTAATACCGCAATGGAAGCAATTGATAAAATTAGAGATACCTCAACATCTCACGAAAGAGTCAGCATTATTGAAGTTATGGGTAGAAAAGCAGGATATATTGCACTCTGGTGTGGAATTGCCAATGGTGCTGAGGATGTATTAATTACAGAGCGTTATGACCATAACGAACAAAGACTTATGGATGACATAATAGAGAAAAGACATGTGGGTAAGAAACATCACATTATCGTAAATGCAGAAGGTATTGGAGATTCTTACGGACTCGCAGAAAGAATTCAAAAAAAGACTGGTATTGAAACCAGAGCCACAATCATCGGTCATATTCAAAGAGGAGGTAGTCCAACTGCTAAGGACAGAGTTTATGCATCCTCTATGGGAACTCTGGCAGTTGATTTATTAGCCAAAGGTGCTTCTAATCGAGTTGTCGGATACCGAGATGGTAAGTTTGTTGATTATGATATTCAGGAAGCTTTAGCTATGACGAAAGACGTAGATCAGTTTATGTATACAATGGCTAAGAGACTATCCAGATAATACTATGAAAACTGTTATGAGGTTGACCCAAGTACATAATTTTTGTGTGGGTCAGCCTCATTTTCAAAAGGAGACAGCATGAACAGCAAGTTAAATAA
>JAQSYR010000030.1 GCA_029256035.1 Anaerocolumna sp.
CGAAGGAACGAAAGACCTGATTGTTTGGCTGGCCGTTAATTTCTTATACCTGTTGATTTGGGCTTCTTTCATTGTTGTTGCAGTACTCATTATTCGAAGAGCACTGGGCATGAATGTTAAGAAATCAAAACAAATAGGTTCTGTTGCTAATAAAATGCAAGAAGAAACCAAGGAAGAGAAAAAGGAAGAAGATCAATAGTCATTTAGCGGAATGCTTAAATAAGTAAGAGAAAGCATAAGACTAAAAATGTAATAATATGCGAATTGTGTAATATTACTTTATATGTATAAATAATGTTAATAATTAATCATTTATAATAATAAAATATAATGAATAAATATTAAAAAACATAAAAAAATTCTTGATATTTTTCGAAATCGTGATACAATACTAAGCATTGGAATAAGAGTAACTTATATTAATATTTAATGGAGGTAATAATAAATGAAAAAATTATACAGTGCAATGCTTATTATTGTAATGGCTTTAACCATGGTTGCTTGTGGGGCTAAAGACAATGGAGATACAAAAGAAACAACAGCAGCTGAGACAAATACAGAAACTACTCAGGCAGCATCAGAAACCACCCAGGCTTCTACAGAAGCAAAAGGAAAATTAATCGTTGGAACAGAAGCTGGTTTTGCACCTTATGAGTACATGGAAGGTAATGAAGTTGTTGGTATTGATATGGATATAGGCAATGGGAATGGAACTTGAGATTAGTAACATGAGTTTTGATGGTGCTTTAATAGCAGTTCAACAAGGTAAAGTTGACTTTGTTGCTGCTGGTGTTTCTGTTGATGAAGACCGTGCTAAAGTTATGGATTTTTCAGTAGATTATGTAAATTCTACAGAAGTTGTAGTTGTAAACAAAGAAAATTCTGCAGTAGCAAGTATCGATGATTTAAATGATAAGATTATTGGTGTTCAACAGGGAAATATTGCAGATTTTTATGTATCTGATGAAGCAAATGTAACGCCGAAAGAAATTAAAAGATATACAAAATTTGCTCAGGCAGCAGAAGATTTAAAGAACGGTAAAATTGACTGTATCGTTATGGATTTATATCCGGCAGAAGAATTAGTAGCTGCCAATACAGAGCTTACAATCTTAGAAGGTACTTTATTTGAAGATAGATATGCAATTGCCGTACAAAAAGGTAATACTGAATTATTAAATAAAATTAATGAAGTGATTAATCAACTGATTGCAGATGGTAAAATTGAAGAGTTTACTGCAAATCACACAAATAAATAATCCTAATTCAAAGGAAACCTTTGAACCAATAGTAACTTGACGTTAAGCAGCAGGCTATAGAGATTTTTGTCTGCTGCTTATTATACGTAGACAGGACGACTACAATAAAGGAGAGGAAAAATAATGACATGGATAGCCAGTATTGGAGAATGGTTAAGAGATGTTAGCCAAAGTTATTATAATGCTTTTATAGTTGAAGATAGATACGAGGCGTATTTTGAAGGTTTACTCGTAACACTTAAGATATCTTTCTTTGCCATTATCATAGGAATACTGATAGGAATTATGGTTGCTGTTGTAAAGGTAACTGCAACTAATTATAAAAAATTAAGATGGTTAGGTACCTTATGTAATGCGTACATTAATATAATCAGGGGTACCCCTGTTATGCTTCAGTTATTAATAATTTATAATCTGGTCTTTACTTCAAGAGATGCAAGTGAGATTATGGTAGCTGCCATCTGTTTTGGTCTTAATTCCGGGGCATACGTTGCTGAAATTGTTAGAGCGGGTATTGAATCTGTAGAAAAAGGACAGACGGAGGCTGGACGTTCTTTGGGCCTTAATGGTAATCAAACCATGTTCTATATCATTATGCCTCAGGCTATAAAAAATATATTACCTGCCCTTGGTAATGAATTTATAACATTGATTAAGGAAACATCTGTTGCAAGTATTATTGCAGTCACTGATTTAACTATGGTAGCTCAATTTATTGGTTCCCGCACCTGGGACATACTTCCACCACTGGTTATAGCAGCAGGTTTCTATCTAATCCTAGTTTTGGGCTTAACAAAACTGTTAAGTATCTTTGAAAGGAGGATGAGTCAGGGTGATCACAACTAAAAATCTAAAGAAATCCTTTGGAAACCATTTGGTTTTAGACGGAATATCAGAAACCATTGAAAAAGGGGAGAAAGTGGTTATCATTGGACCATCTGGCTCTGGAAAATCCACTTTTTTGCGTTGCCTTAATTTACTTGAGAGCCCATCAGAAGGAGAAATCTGGTTTGAAGGGAATAATATAACAGATCCAAAAACCAATATTAATCAACTGCGTCAAAAGATGGGAATGGTTTTCCAGCAATTTAATTTATTTCCTCATCTCACAGTACTTGAAAATATAACTTTAGCACCAATAAAACTTGGTCTTATGCAGAAAGAAGAAGCAGAAAAAAGGGCCAATGAGTTATTAGAGCGAATCGGTTTGTCAGATAAGGCCAAATCATATCCTAACAAACTCTCCGGTGGTCAAAAACAGCGTATAGCTATTGTAAGAGCCCTTGCAATGAATCCTGATG
Source organism: Anaerocolumna sp. (assembly GCA_029256035.1). Classification (GTDB taxonomy): domain Bacteria; phylum Bacillota; class Clostridia; order Lachnospirales; family Lachnospiraceae; genus Anaerocolumna. The sequence continues at coordinate 2,561 of JAQSYR010000030.1, forward strand.
TAATGTTGTTTGATGAACCAACTTCTGCATTAGACCCTGAAATGGTTGGAGAAGTTCTGGAACTTATGAAAGATCTGGCTAATGATGGAATGACTATGGTAGTTGTAACTCATGAAATGGGATTTGCAAGAGAAGTTGCTACTAGAATTCTTTTTATCGATGAAGGCCAAATAAAAGAACAAAATGAACCTAAGGAATTTTTCCTTCATCCTAAGAATCCAAGGCTGAAAGAATTCTTATCAAAAGTCTTATAATATTTCTGCGTATTTATAAGACATTATTATAAAAATGAAAGTAATTATTAAATAACTTATAAAACTCATTAAAAATAATCATCATACTAAAATAATAACCATAAACCTAAGTAAAACCACGGTTTTATGCCATGTTTCAGGCATAATATACTGTGGTTTTACATCTTATTGATAATAATTGGCTAACAGTGCTATTGACTTTAAAGAGTAGAATTATTAGTATAACAGTATAGAAAACAGTAATTAACAAAATAAGTAACAGAATAAGTAACAAACTAAGTAACATAATTTAAACTTGTTTATAACACGTTTTTATAGGAGGATTCTTATGAGACAAGAATGGCATGATTTTATTCCCGGCAGCTGGACCAGTGAGATTAATGTCCGCAGCTTTATTCAACATAATTACGCACCATATGAAGGAGATGACTCTTTTCTGGCTGGGCCTACAAAGAGAACTACAGAATTATGGGAAGAAGTTCTAAAATTAATGAAGATTGAAAATGAAAAAGGAATTTTAGATGCAGAAACGAAAACACCATCTACTATTACTTCCTTTGGACCTGGGTATATTGACAAAGAGAAAGAAGTTATCGTTGGTTTTCAGACGGACAAACCCCTAAAAAGAGGTATTATGCCAAACGGTGGTATCCGAGTGGTAAAAAATGCATTAGAATCTTATGGATATCAGTTAGATAAAACAACAGAAGAAATCTATACTAATAACAGAAAAACTCATAATGATGGAGTATTTGATGCGTATACAGAAGCTATGAAAAAGGCAAGACATACAGGAATAATTACAGGGCTTCCAGATGCTTATGGTCGTGGACGTATTATTGGTGATTACAGACGTGTTGCCTTATATGGTGTGGATGTATTAATAGAAGAAAAGTTAGAACAGAAAAAACTTCTTGAGCGACCTACCCTAGAATCTCCAGATATTCGCTTAAGAGAAGAAATATCAGAACAGATCAAAGCATTAAAAGAATTAAAGCAAATGGCCATATCCTATGGCTTTGACATTAGTGTTCCAGCTAAGAATTCAGTAGAGGCTACCCAATGGACTTATTTTGCTTATCTTGGAGCAATAAAAGAACAGGATGGAGCAGCAATGAGCCTTGGAAGGGTATCTACATTCTTAGATATTTATTATGAGAGAGACTTAAAAGAAGGAATTCTAACAGAAGAAGAAGTACAGGAAATCGTGGATCAATTTGTTATGAAACTTAGAATGGTTCGTTTCCTAAGAACTCCATCTTACAATGATTTATTTTCTGGAGACCCTACCTGGGTAACAGAATCCATTGGAGGAATGGGTCTTGACGGCAGAACTCTGGTTACAAAAACAAGTTTTCGTATCCTTCATACTTTGTATAATTTAGGACCTGCACCAGAACCAAATCTAACAGTACTTTGGTCAACATCTTTACCTGAGGCATTTAAAAAGTTTTGTGCAAAAGCTTCCATTGATACAAGTTCCATACAGTATGAAAGTGATGATATTATGAGAGATTACTGGGGAGACGATTATGGAATTGCTTGTTGCGTATCAGCAATGAGAATTGGTAAGCAGATGCAGTTCTTTGGCGCCCGTGCTAATCTTGCCAAAGCATTACTTTATGCTATTAATGGTGGAAAAGACGAGAGATATGGTGACCAGGTGGCTCCTTTATTTGCACCAATTACCAGTGAATATCTTGATTATGATGAAGTAATCGCCAGATTTGATCAAATTCTTGACTGGCTGGCTGAATTATATATTAATACGCTAAATGTAATACACTATATGCATGATAAATATAACTACGAAAAGATACAGATGGCACTTCACGACATTAATATACTTCGTACAGAAGCTTGCGGAATTGCAGGTTTGTCCGTTGTAGCTGACTCATTATCCGCAATTAAATATGCTAAGGTTAAAGTTATACGCAATGAAGCAGGATTAGCCATTGATTACCAAGTGGAAGGAGATTATCCTGCATATGGCAACAATGATGACCGTGTAGATCAAATAGCCGTTGATTTAGTGCAACGTTTTATGAATAAACTACGAAAAGTTAAGACTTATCGTAGCGCGAAACAGACACTATCTGTATTAACCATTACCTCTAACGTTGTGTATGGAAAGAAGACAGGAAGTACACCTGATGGACGTAAGGCGGGAGAACCTTTTGCTCCTGGAGCAAATCCAATGCATGGCAGAGATAAAAAAGGAGCGGTTGCATCCATGGCATCCGTTGCTAAACTGCCATACAAGCATGCAGAAGATGGAATTTCCTACACCTTCTCTATTGTACCAAAAGCATTAGGTAAGAATCTGGAAGAACGTTCTGCAAACTTAGTTGGATTATTGGATGGATATTTCCACGATAGCGGTCACCATATAAATGTTAATGTATTTGACAGAGAAACACTGTTAGATGCAATGGACCATCCGGAAAAATATCCTCAATTGACGATCCGCGTATCTGGATATGCTGTTAATTTTGTAAAATTAAACAGGGAACAACAATTAGACGTAATTCATAGAACATTCCATGAAAGATAAACCATAAGATATAACCTCCGTAATTTCTTTTTCCGTTTCTGCACGGAAGAAAAAATTTACGGGGGTATTTCCTTTTAAGTTAAGGAGGTCAGAATTATGAGTACAGATCAAGTAATAGGTAGAATACACTCTTTGGAAAGTCTTGGAACAGTGGACGGTCCTGGAATACGTTTTGTAGTATTTATGCAGGGTTGTGTGTTAAGATGCCAGTTTTGTCATAACCCTGATACTTGGGATACCACAAAGGGAATGGAGTATAGTCCGGAAGCTTTAATGCAGGAGATTATAAAATATAAATCTTATATGCAGTTTTCAGGCGGCGGGGTAACCTTTACGGGAGGAGAGCCTTTACTTCAGGCAGAATTTATTTTAAAAGTAGCTAAATTATGTAAACAACAGGGCATATCCGTAGCCATAGACACTTCTGGATTTGTATGGAATCCAATAGTAAAAGAAGTTTTAGAATATACGGATATTGTTTTACTGGATATTAAAAATTACGATCCTGTAGTTTACAAAACAGTTACTGGAGTATCTTTATCACCAACCCTGGAGTTTTTAGGCTATCTAAAAGAAAAGAAAATAAACACCTGGATTCGGTATGTGCTTGTTCCTGGACTTACTGATAACTTAGAAAGTGTAAAATTATTATCCAAACATTTAAGTGAATGCCCTAATGTTTCTAAAATTGAAATTTTAGGTTTTCACAAAATGGGAGAATACAAATGGAAAGAACTGGGACTGGAATACCAGTTGTATCAGACGAAAGAACCTAGTGAAGAATTATTACAGAATGCAAAGGACATATTTGAAGAATCCGGAATACCTGTTTCAATGAACCGATAACAAAAAAACTTAACAAATTATAAATAAATCCATATTATAAAGTATAGTTTATAATGGAGGATTTTTATGTATTTAAACAGAGAATTTGCTCGTCAATCTTTGGAATTGCATTTATTTTTCGGAAGAATAATGAAAGAACATTCCTTCTTTCTGCAGCTTGGGTTTACTCCTAGAGATAGTAATTATACCCAGCAGGCAGATGATTTTCGCAGGGAGTTTGATAAGTTGTTATGGGAAGTTATATCAGTTTCGGATGGAGTAATAAGTCAAGAAGTTCTTAATTCTGGAGAAGTATTTACACCGTATACACTTGACGCTGAAAGAGCTTCGACTTATTATACTGGAATTCATATTCCTACTGATATTACAAAGGCTGAAATGGAATTAATGGAGAATAAAAGGTATCCTGATAACCAAAGATTAGACCAAATAGTATATGATATAAACCAGAGAGCAATAGAATTAATATCTTCTCTGATAAAGTTTAAATCTATGATATTATCCAATGTTTTGTCATGCAAAATGTTTACAGTAAATTATCCACTACTAATAGACCATATTATGCGTGAAGCTAAGTTATATTTAGTTATGGTTCAAAAATTACAGAGTGGAGAGGAATTTGATATTGAAAACGAAGCACTAGAACAAGAATTTTTCTGGAATAGAATAATGGCAGAACACTCAAAATTTATTCGGGGTTTACTTGACCCTACGGAAAAAGACTTGATAAATGCAGCAAATAACTTCGGAAATGAATTCGACCAATTGACGAAAGAAGCAAAAGCTGCAATGGATAACACAATCCCCGCTGCGCAAGTAACAGCTGATAGTTTGGCAGCTACAAAAGAAATCCGTGATTTTAAAGCCCAAGGAACACAAGGTTTACTTGAATGTCAAGTGAAATCCATAATCATACCTTTATTGGGTGACCATACATTACGAGAAGCAAATCATTTCTTAAGATTATTGACAATATTTTCGAAATAAAGAAAGAAATAAATAAATAAAATAGCCTGCTGACGTAATGCTCAACAGGCTAACTTGTATAATATTCAATTCTTGATACAAGTGTCTAAGTTTAATTCATATAAAAAGATGAACAACAACCTATCAATTACAGCATAAATTCTTTGATTACATGAGCAACACCATCTTCATCATTGGATAAGGTAATGTAATCAGCAGCCTCTTTTACCACTTTTTGCGCATTTGCCATGGCGACTCCCATTCCTGCGTACTGAATCATGGAAAGGTCATTAAAGCCGTCACCGCAACTAATCATCTGTTCTTTTGATAGTCCAAGGTATTCTAACAGAATACTTAGAGAGTAAGCTTTATCAATATGTTGAGGCATAATTTCAAGAAAATATGGTTCTGAGCGATAGATATTTAGCTCCGTAAACTTATTTTTCATAATTTCTTCCACTACTTTTAAGTGATCGGCAGGACCAGTCATTAAACATTTATTTACTTCAAAAGTAACATACTCAGGGAAATTATCTACTTTATTTAATGGAATTCCATTAATTTTAGTTTCAAATACCATAAACTCATCTATTTCTGTTCCAGATATGGCAGCATCCCCTTCATACGTTAAAATTCCCACGGAATTGGCAAGTGCCTCCTCATAAAGTTCAGGTATTACATGTTTTGGCAACACTTTTTGGTAGATAATTTCATTGGTTTTACAGTTTATGATTCTTCCACCATTAAAGGATAAGATAAAACCACCATATTCCTGAAGTTTTATTTTTCTGGCTAAAGGGAGAACTCCTGGAGTTGGTCGCCCGGAGGCAAGTACAACTTTATGACCTCGCTCCTGGACTTGTAAGATGGCATCCAAGGTACTTGGAGATATTTCCTTCTTAGAATTGGTTAATGTTCCGTCAATATCTAAAACTAGTATTTCATAAGCCATTGGCATTCTCCTTAAATCTTTTATTTACATAGTTTTTCGTTTCAAATAGTATTCATATTAATATGCCAGGATACAATGGTTTTTCCCTGTAGTTTTACCCAGATATAAAGCCTTATCTGTTTTTGTTATGTTCTTTTCCGTTGATAATTCCCTGTCATATTGTAATACACCGCCAGTTATAGTGCATCGAAATGTGATGTCATCCCATACAAAGGTGTAATTACCTATTTCGTTACGTAATCTTTCGGCAACCGTAAATGCCTGTTCAATGGACTGGCCAGGAAGACAGATCATAAACTCCTCACCGCCCCATCTGCTTATAACATCCTCCTGACGAAGAAGAAGCTTGAATATATTGGAAATGGTAATGAGAACCGTATCTCCTGCATTATGTCCATAGGTATCATTTACCTTTTTAAAATCGTCAATATCAAATAAAATCAGAGAGAATGGTTCCTCATCCTTTCCCACATATTCAAATAATCGGTCCATAAAATATCTACGATTATATAATCTGGTTAAAGAATCTGTTGTAGCTAAAACTTTTAATTCTTCCATTAAAACTTTAAGTTCTTTCTGAATTTTAATATTTTGCATGTGAACTCTGACTCTGGCTTTTAATTCCTCTGGGATGAAAGGTTTCGATACATAATCTGCCGCGCCTACTTCAAATCCTTTTAAGACAGAATCAGAATCAATATTACCTGTAATAAAGATAATAGGAATATCTTTTGTCATTTCATTTGCCTTAAGGATTCGGCAGGTTTCGTATCCATCCATGCCATTCATAATAACGTCTAAGAGTATAAGAGTTGGATGGATTATCTGAGACAGTTTAATGCATTCCTCTCCAGAATGTGCCGTTTCAATGTGTAGTTCAGGTGATACTAATATATCTTTTATAATACTGCAGATAATCTTGCTATCATCTACAATTAAAACGGTATCTTTCATCATTGCATTTCTCCTTTGTTCTTTTAGATTTTATTATGGATTTTCGTGTATAAAGATAAGTCAAATAAGTATTATAATATAGCATAAAGCCTAAAAATTCAATAATAATCTTGCGTTATCTAAAATATTATAATATAATTATAGTCTAATATAATTAAATTCTAATATACTAATATACTATTTCTATAAGAAATGAGGGGTATCTATATGGTTATGATAGAAAGTGATGTAAAGCAGATATCTGAATTATTAAAAGTAATGGCTAATGAAAACAGACTAATGATTGTGTGTCATTTAATTGAGACTCCTATGACCGTTAGTGAATTGCATAAGAAACTTGGGAATTTAACACAGTCTGCACTATCACAGCACCTTACTTTATTAAAGGCTCATAAAATTCTGGATTCAAACAAAAATGGATTAAACATAACATATTTTGTTCAAGATGATAGAATTAAAAAAATTATTGAAGTTCTAAAACATAATTATTGTACCATTAAATAAATTGGTGAGATAAATAAAAATAATATAAAAAAAGTATTGACAAATTGGATTACCATCATATAATATAAGTATATAAGAAAATACTAATATACTTATATTCGAAAGGAGAATTTATATGTTTTCATTATTTGGGAAAAGTAATTTTAATTCAGTGAGTGCAGCAGAGTTAAAAGATAAAATAGGCAATGTAAATCTTATTGATGTTAGAGAAGTTTATGAATATAAATCTGGTCATGTACCAAAGGCTAAGAATGTTCCTTTAGGAACCATAACTGCACAGCCAGATAAATATCTGGATAAGGAAAAAGAGTACTATATTATCTGCCAGTCAGGAGCTAGAAGTGCAAGTGCATGTAGAGCTTTAGCTGGGGCTGGATATCGTGTAGTCAATGTATCAGGGGGGACCGGATCTTACCCATTTGGGCTAGAGAGATAATTTAATTATTGCATAAATGCAAATACTTAGGAAATACATTCATATAATCCTTTAATGTACTGTGGGTATTCATTTCATAATGAATATTAACAGTGCATTTTTTTGTGGTAATTTATTGAAATTTATACTAAGATATACGTAGAGGGCAAGAATCAGTCCTGAAATTGCATTTATTGCTTGCTAATTAAATCTAATAATTTGTTTCGCAATTGCCTATTGTTATAAAATGTAGAAGGGAGAAAGGTATCCTATGCCATCTGCTTATACCCACTTTAAATTTGGAATGGAAGTAATAAAATTATTGCCCATGGAGTTACAAAATATAATCCTTAAAAATAAAGATTTGTATGAAATAGGCTTACAGGGACCAGATATTTTATTTTTTTATAAACCATTGTCGTCACCTAATAATTT
>JAQSYR010000031.1 GCA_029256035.1 Anaerocolumna sp.
CTTAGTAATCAATCCCCAACTATACTAGTCTTTTATGGTAACATTGTATTTATCCAGTAATTGAAAAGGATGATACGATAATTTGGATGTACGAAGCCCTGGGTCTCCGGCATCATCTTCTCTGTTAATATACATAACCTGCTCTGTTAAATTATGTTTTGCAAATTCATTCATTATCATCTGGTAAGAGCCTGGAAATTCTTTTAACGCTTTTTCTATGTGGACATATAAGGTATCATTAATAATTTCACCAGCGGAAAGGGCTATTATTTTTCCGTCAACTTCGATAAAACCTCCAGACATATTAAATTTATCTAGTAGAGGTAATATTTCCATGGTTCTTTCATTTTCTTCAATAGCTGTTTCCATGGTTTTTACCATGTTTTTAGAGTACTCATTATAAAAATCCAGAACCATTTTGATGTTATCCTTACTTATTTTAACATATTTATAATCCGGATATAGCTTTTTGAATTTATTAATATGATTACGCTGACCACTGTATCTTCTGCCTTTTAATTCACTTAGATCTTCAGCCAGATATAAATAATCTGACATATCTCTATTAGATTCATAAACTACCCTTCCAGGATAATACTCTTCTAATTTAACCAAGGATTCTTTTGGTACTGCAACAAAATTTAGAGGTAAGTTATTTTCTTTTGCATAATCTTCTAATAGCGGCATGGAACTATGCAGGTTATGCTTACCCATTGGTACAATAAAACGGTTATCATTTTCTGTAAAATCAACTTTCATATAAAGGACATCATTATAAATGGCAAATTCACTGTGATAATAATCACGCCACATAAATAAGGATCCTAAGGTGCTATCACAGGTTCTTGAATCTTTGTATTCTAAATAATCTATAATCTCATTTACACTATCTAAACTGATAGGTTTAAACTTTAGCATATCTATCTCCAATCTTAAATTACTGTTTCACATATTATATAAATTATAACACTCACTATTTTACTTTATTCTAATATACTTATCAAGTATTTATATTTAGACTTATTAAGTATTTTTTTATTATTATTAAGTTTTTTATTTAGTCTTATTAAGTTTTTTATTTAGTATCACAGTAAAAAAAGGAGGAATTCATATGAATATTTATGATTTTAAAGTAAAAGAAACAAGTGGAAATGAAATATCTCTAGGTGAATATAAAGGTAAAGTGTTATTAATTGTTAATACTGCTACTGGTTGTGGTTTTACGCCACAGTATGAAGCTTTGGAAAATCTATATAAAAAGTATAAGGAGCAAGGCTTTGAAATTCTTGATTTTCCTTGTAATCAATTCTTAAATCAGGCACCTGGCACCAATGAAGAAATCGTTAGTTTTTGCCAGCTAAAATACGGTGTAACCTTTAAAACATTTTCCAAAATCAAAGTAAATGGTGAAAATGCAGATCCTCTCTATAAGTTTTTAAAAGAGGAAGTTCCTCTTGATGAGAAAGATACTGCACTACCCGGTTTGTTAGAGAAACTAAAAGGTTTAGGTCAGGTATTTCTTGGTGCTGAAATCAAATGGAATTTCACTAAATTTTTAGTAAGTAAGGATGGTAATATTATTGCACGTTTTGCTCCTACTTATGATATGGATAAGGTAGAACAGGCCGTTGCAGATCAATTAAATAAATAATAAAAGGTGCTACTACGATATGAATTATGATAAGTTAAAATTAGACCGTCAATTGTGTTTTCCTTTATATGTTGTGTCAAAGGAATTGATTAAAAATTATAAACCTCTTTTAGATCCCCTTGGTATTACCTATACTCAATATATTGCTTTTATGGCACTTTGGGAAACCGATAATTTAACTGTAAAAGAATTAGGTCAAAAATTATTTTTAGATTCTGGTACTCTTACACCACTCCTAAAAAAGATGGAACAACAGGGATTTATAATAAGAGAACGCAGTGCCACTGATGAACGTATTGTATATATAAAGTTAACAAAAAAGGGACTGGAATTAAGGGATAAAGCTGCTGAAATACCAGATAAAATGGTTTCTTGTCTTCCTGTGAGTATGGAAGAAGCTATGATTCTACAGAAAATGTTAAACCAATATTTAAATAAGTTAGAACATTAGGAATATGGTGATTTCGTTGCATTAGCAACATACAAATGTATTATTTGTTTATACTATAGTACTATAAGTTAATAACGAAAGGAAGTAGTATTCATGAATAAAAAAATTTTAAAAAATATTGATTTATCAACTGTATTAACGTTACAAGATCTTGTCAATTATCAGGATGGGCAAATTGTAAGTAAAACTTTAGTACAAAATCAAAATATAAGTCTTACCTTGTTTGCATTCGATAAAGAGGAAGAAATAAGTACCCATTCCTCACACGGCGATGCAATGATTTATGTAATTGATGGAGCTGGTGAAATTACCATTGGTGACCAGACATTTGTTGTTTCTGCGGGTGAAACAATTGTTATGCCTTCAGAAATACCACATGCTGTGTATGCAAAAGAGCGTTTTAAAATGTTCTTAATTGTTGTTTTTTAGATTTTCCATGTGTCTTTACATGATTACGGTAACTATATTTCTTAATCATAATCTTTCTAAAATAATAAGAGCCTGACTCAATTCATTTTGAATCAGTATACTATTTATAGTATATCAAAAATAGACCACCAGCGCAGCTGGTGGTCTTGCTTAGTTTAAATTTTAAATTAAAATACAGGAACTACTGCACCCTGCCATTTTTCTTCAATAAATGTTTTAGTTTCTTCTGATGTAACAGCTTCGATTAAGGCTTTTGTCTTATCAGAAGCTTCATTTCCTTCTTTTACTACAATGATATTTGCAAAGGTAGTAGCAGCTTCAGAATCTGTATCTTCTACAAGTAATGCATTTTCACTTGCAGATAAACCATTAGAAAGTGCATAGTTACCATTAATTACTGCTAATTCAACATCTTGTAATACTTTAGCAGTCTGCTCAGCTGCCATTTCAACAATTTTAAGGTTCTTAGGATTTTCTGTGATATCTTTAACAGTTGCTTCTAATCCAGCATTTTCTTTTAATTTTATTAATCCCGCTTTTTCCAATAATAATAAAGCTCTTGCCTCATTGGTTACGTCATTAGGAACTGCAACCTGTGCTCCATCTTGGAGTTCTTCTATAGAAGCCACTTTACCAGGATAAATTCCAAGAGGTTCAAAGTGTACATTTGCTACTGCTTTTAAAGTTGTACCATTTTTTGAATTATAATCATCTAAATATGGCGCATGTTGAAAGAAGTTCGCATCCAAACTGCCATCTTCTGTTGCAACATTTGGTTGAATATAATCAGTAAATTCAACTACCTTAATGGAAAAGCCCTGGCTAGCCAATGAGTTTTTTACTGCATCTGAATTAAGAATTGTTGCATGGGGTTCGATGGTGGCACCTACAACTATCTCTATTAACTCAGCTTCTGCTGTAGTTTCTGCTGCTGTAGTTTCCCCTGTTGTACTTTCCGCTGCAGCTGTTGTTTCTGCCTGGTCTGTACTTTCTTTTGTACCACATCCTGTAAATACAACACCTGCTAGTGCTGTAACTAATAATAAGTTACTTAGTTTTTTAAATTTTTTCATAATTAGTTTTCTCCTTTTCTTCTTCTATCTAATAATTTTGATAGTTTTTGTCCTAAACTTTGTATTAACTGTACAATTATAATTAAGAGTACAATTGTAATCATCATAATATCGGTTTCATATCTGTGGTAACCATAACTAATAGCTATATGTCCTAGTCCTCCAGCACCGATTGCACCAGCCATTGCTGTATACCCAACAAGGGTAATTGTAGCTAAAGAGATACCCATTACAATAGAAGGAAGCGCTTCTGGTAACATTACTTTAAAAACGATCTGAGTATCACTTGCCCCCATTGCCTTAGCAGCTTCAATTACTCCACCATCTAATTCTCTTAATGAATTTTCAATCAAGCGAGCAATAAAAGGTGTTGCTGAAATAATTAAGGAAACTGTTGCAGCTTTAGGTCCAATGGTTGTGCCTACAATTAATCTGGTGACAGGTATTACTGCAACAAGTAAAATAATATAAGGAATGGACCTACCTATGTTAATAAATATGCCTAATATTTTATTAACCACTGGCATTGGATGGATACCACCCTTTCTTGATATTTCAGCTAAAATACCTATGGGTAGTCCTTTGAGTAATTTCAGAAGATTCATTACTAAAAACTTCCTGTGTACTACCGGATGCCACAACTTCGGATTTATCAAGAACTACTACTTTATTACAAATCTCTTGCACAACATTCATCTCATGAGTTATCACAATAATCGTTACTTTTGTTTCCTCATTGATTTTCTTTAATAGTTTTAAAATAGATTTTGTCGTAAGACTATCCAGTGCAGAAGTTGCTTCATCACATAATAAAACACTTGGTTTCGTTGCTAATGCTCTTGCAATAGCTACTCTTTGCCTTTGGCCACCACTTAGTTGAGCCGGATAATTAAATTCCTTTTCTTTTAAATCAACTAATGTAAGGAGTTCATCAACCCTGCGTTTTATTTCGTCTTTTTTGAATCTTCTTTTTTTAAAATAACTAAGTGTACTGTAATCTTCCTTTGACATACCTTCAATAACAAAATCCTTAACAGGAATTATTTCTAATCCAAAAGCAATATTCTTTCTAACATTTTTTTGCATAAGTAAGTTGAAATTTTGAAATATCATGCCAATCTTTTTTCTTAATTGTAATAATTGTTTCCCACTTTTTTTAGTAATATCAACACCATCAATTTCAATGCTACCACTAGTTGGTTTTTCCAATAAATTAATACAGCGAATCAAGGTACTTTTACCTGCACCACTCATACCAATAATTCCAAAGATGTCGCCATCTTCTATTTTAATATTTATTTTATTTAAAACAGTCAAATTTTGATTTTTAGAGGTAAATACCTTGGTTAGATCAGTTATTTTAATCATTCTTCCACCTTCTTGTTTATTTCGTATCAACTCCCGTCTAATTGAATTTTCTTCCTTAAATAAGAATACGAATCCAGAATATTACGTGAGCATTAAACATTTTAAAATTACTTCACATATTATATATTAATCTGTTCAATTGCACAAGTATTTCAAACTGGTAAATGTATAAATAGTCACGATTCTGTAAAAATATAACTATTTAATGTTCATTTTTTATTTCATACTATTTCTATATGTTTATATAGTTTACTTATTCCTATGTGATTTGTCAAGTACTTTATTATATGGAGAATGCCCTAATTTCTTACAAAGAAAAAGGGGACGTATATAGTAGTCCCCCTTTGTTTTCCTAGAATGAAGCTAATTGTTTATAAATTTCATAACGTTCTTTTGCATTTTCTTCTGCTCGTTTAAATAATTCCTCTGCTGTCTCAGGAAATGCTTTTGCTAATGAGCTGTATCTTACCTGACCCATTATAAAATCACGAAAGCTTTCTGTTGGTTCTTTGGAATCTAAAATAAATGGATTTTTTCCTTCTTTCTTTAACTCTGGATTATAGCGGTATAAATGCCAATATCCTGCCTGAACGGCTTTTTTAACCGTTTCCATACTTCTTCCCATACCTTCTTTAATTCCGTGACTGATACAAGGAGCATAGGCAATAATAATAGAAGGACCTTTATAAGCTTCTGCTTCTCTTATTGCTTTTATTAATTGATTATTATCAGCGTGAATACCTACTTGAGCAACATATACATTACCATAGGTCATCATCATTCTTCCCAGATCTTTTTTGCCCGACTTCTTACCGGAGGCAGCAAATTTAGCTACTGCAGCTGTTGGTGTTGATTTTGAAGCTTGTCCACCAGTATTCGAATATATTTCTGTATCAAATACTAAAACATTAATATCCTCACCAGAAGCTAAAACCTGGTCAAGGCCACCATATCCGATATCATAAGCCCATCCATCACCGCCAACAATCCATTGGGATCTTTTTTCTAAATAATCACTTCTTTCCCTTATCTCGTCCATTAATTTCATTATTTCCTTATCCATGGAGCGATATTCATTTATTTCGTTTTTAACTTTGACACAGATTTTTTTCGTCAGATCTCCATCTTCCTTATAGTGAATCCAATCTTCAAACACTTCTTTCACTTTTGGTTCAATTTCCATTTGTATTAATTTAAGCATATTGTCTTCAATTTTTTTTCTAATTTGCTTTACGCCTAAATACATACCAAAGCCAAATTCAGCATTATCTTCAAATAGAGAATTAGCCCAGGCAGGACCTTTTCCTTCCTGATTTGTTGTATAGGAAGTACTTGGAGCAGAAGCAGCCCAAATGGAGGAACATCCTGTTGCATTAGCAATCATCATGCGCTCTCCAAAAAGCTGGGTAACTAATTTAATATATGGAGTTTCCCCACATCCTGCACAAGCACCTGAGAATTCCATAAGTGGCTGTTTAAACTGACTTTCTTTAAAAGAAGTACCATATTCCATTCTTTTATATCCTACTTCTGTAATAGCAAACTTCCAATTTTCAACCTGCTTTGGAATCTGTGTTTCAATGGGATTCATAATTAAAGCTTTACCTTTTGCAGGGCAAATATCAGCACAGTTGCCACAGCCTGTACAATCCATAGGGCTGATTTGAATTCGATACTGCATTCCTGAAAAAGCTTTCCCAGTAGCTGGTTTTGTTACGAAACTCTCAGGTGCCTTTTTTACATCTTCTTCATCAAGTAAAAATGGACGAATAACTGCATGGGGACAAATGTAGGAACACTGGTTACACTGAATACACCGTTCTTCAATCCACTCTGGAACATTAACAGCAATTCCACGTTTCTCATAAGCAGTTGATCCTGTTGGGAAAGTACCATCTTCTCTTCCATGAAAGGCGCTGACTGGTAGTAAATGACCCTGCTGGGCCTGCATTGGCCTCATAATGTTTTTTACAAATTCCGGTTCCTCTACTGTTGCTGCCTTTATTTCTTCACAATTTATCCAGTCACTTGGAATACATATTTCATGTAAGTTTTTAATTCCTTGTTCAATTGCATCAAAATTCATTTGAACAACTTTATCACCCTTTTTAGAATAGGAATAGGTTACTGCTTTCTTAAGTTCTGCAATATAAATATCTTCTGGTATAATATTTAACAATTTAAAAAATGCACCTTGCATTACCATATTAATACGGTTACCAAGGCCTATTTTTTCTGCAATACCTATGGCATTAATGGTATAAAATTTTGCTTTCTTTTCTGCAAGTGCTTTTTTAATATTTGCAGGTAATTTAACACCTATTTCATCCTCTGACCAGTTACAGTTTAAAACAAATATACCGCCTTGCTTTAAATCCTTAACCAAATCATATTTGTTTACATAAGATGGATTATGACAGGCAACATAATCTGCATGATCTACCAGATATGTTGCTTTAATTGGTGTATTTCCAAAACGTAAGTGAGATACGGTTATTCCACCAGATTTTTTAGAGTCATAATCAAAGTAAGCCTGAACATGCATAGAAGTCTGGCTGCCAATGATTTTAATTGCCTGTTTGTTGGCTCCTACTGTTCCATCAGAACCCAAGCCCCATATCTTGCAGGTCTTTCTATCAGCAGGTTCCATGGAAATATGCTGATTTACCGGTAGTGAAGTTCTTGTAATATCATCATCAATGCTAATTGTAAAATGATTTTTAGCACTAATACCTTTTAGGTTCTCATAAACAGCTGCAATATGATTTGGAGTAGTATCCTTAGATCCAAGACCATAACGGCCACCAATAATAATAGGTGCCCCATCGGTATTACTATAGCAACTGCATACATCTAAATATAAGGGTTCTCCAATTGCACCAGGCTCTTTTGTTCTGTCAAGTACTGCAATTTTCTTAACAGATTTAGGAATACTTTGTAAAAAGTGAGCCATAGAAAATGGACGATAAAGATGAACTTTAACTAAACCATATTTTTCACCCTTACTATTAAAATAATCAATGGTTTCTTCAATAGTTTGTGTAACAGAACCCATGGCAATAATAACATATTCTGCATCTGGTGATCCATAATAATCGAATAAACCATATTTCCTTCCAGTAAGCTGATTCATCTTATCCAAATATTCTTCTACAACAGGTATAATATTGGAATAGTATGGGTTACTAGCTTCTCGTGCCTGGAAATAAATATCCGGATTTTGAGCAGTGCCACGAATCACTGGATGGTTAGGTGATAATGCTCTTTGTCTAAAGTCATCAATTGACTTATAATCTACAAGTGAAGCATAATCATCGTACTCTAGTGCCTCCACTTTCTGCAATTCATGTGAGGTTCTAAAGCCATCAAAAAAATGAACAAAAGGAAGTTTTCCCTTAATCGCAGATAAATGTGCAATTGGAGCTAAATCCATTACTTCCTGCACAGAACCAGACGCAAGCATTGCACATCCAGTCTGCCTGACTGCCATAACATCCTGATGATCACCAAATATACTTAATGCATGGGCTGCAAGTGCACGGGCACTAACATGAAATACTCCTGGCAATAACTCTCCGGCAACTTTATACATATTTGGTATCATAAGTAGTAAGCCTTGAGATGCTGTAAATGTTGTTGTAAGTGCTCCTGCTTGGAGTGAACCATGAAAAGCACCTGCTGCACCTGCTTCTGATTGCATTTCCACCACATTCACTTCCTGGTTAAAAATATTTTTTCGTCCCCTTGCAGCCCATTCATCAGTTACTTCTGCCATATTTGAAGATGGAGTTATTGGGTAAATTGCTGCAACATCGGTAAATGCATACGCTGCATAAGCAGCAGCCGTATTTCCATCCACGGTCATTTGAGTTATAGACATAATGCACCAAACCTTTCTTTTCTTACTTTCATTACTTAATACTATTTAATTTAATTCTTTTAATAATTTGAATGTACTTATTATAGCCTGCTTCCGTTATCTACCCAATTTTTTGCTTTTTCCACGTCATATTCTGCCGGTTTGGTAACATGACTAATTTTTTTTATTTGTTCGCTATTAGACCAAGCAGCTGTTCCTTCATTATTAGTAGCATCTGCCTTATCTAGTCTCATGTTATTTAAACCACTTAGATTGTTATCTTTTTTCTCCATTAAGTAGTATCTCCTTTCTTGATATAGTATTGTAAAATTTACACTTAATTCTCTTTATACCATATTAAAATCTCCATTATTCCTGTTATTATTCAAAATATATCCAAAAAGAGTCTATTTCACTTGGATTGAAATAGACTCTTTCTTATGTATACTTTTATATTATTATTTCGTTTCAAATAGCTTGTTTAGCATATTGCTATTATAAATTTCCTCAATTTCATTACATACTAATGGCTTACAAAACAGGTATCCTTGTATATAGTTGCACTTATCTTCTTTCAGCTTATGGTATTGTTCAATAAATTCTATTCCTTCTGCTGTAATCTCTAGCTTAAGGCTGTGTGCCAGTCTTATTATACTATTCATTACGTTGTTTTCACCTAATTCTAAAAATTTTTCACATAATGATTTATCCAGTTTTATTTTATCAACTGGTATATAGGTTAGGTAATTTAATGAAGAATAACCTGTTCCAAAATCATCTAAAGCTATACTAATTCCCATATCCTTTAATTTGATTAAAAAATCGTATGTTTCTCTTGAATCTTCCAAAAGAATACTTTCTGTGATTTCAATTTCAATAAATTTTGAATCAATTTTAGATGCAACAAGCAATTGTTTTAGATATTCAATGTATCCTTTATCACGAAGTTGTTTGCTGGAGTAGTTAATTGCTACTGGTTTTAACTGATATCCTTTCTTACTCCATCTAGCTAATTGTGTAATAACTTCCTTTGTAACCCACCTACCCATTTCCATGATTAAACCTGTTTCTTCAGCAACAGGTATAAACTCAGCAGGAGAAAATAAATTTTCCTTTATTCGTAATAATGCTTCAAACCCTACAATATTACCGGTATTAACATCTACCTGGGGCTGGTATACTAAGTAAAATCCATCTGTTTTTATTGCCATGCGAAGGGCTGCTTCTATCTGATTTTTATGCTGTAATTGTAACATCATTTTATTACAAAAAAACATATGTTTATTCTTACCCGTATGTTTTGCCTCATACATGGCAGTATCTGCAAACATGATTAGTTGATCAATGGCCATACTGTCTTTTGGAAAACTGGTCACTCCTATACTAAATGTTACGAAATATTCTAATTGATTAATGACTAGCTCCTTTTCAAAAAGCTTCATTATTTTCGCAATAACATCTTCAATCTCTTCCTGTTCTACCAGATCAGGTATCAGTATTAAAAATTCATCGCCTCCAAACCTGGAAACAAAGATATCCTTACATGCAACTTTTAATAAACGCTTTGCTACACTTTGCAGTATCCTATCACCAAATGCATGACCTAAGGTATCATTTGCTGATTTAAAATTATCCAAATCAAAGAATAATATGGTCCCTGCTCTGCCAGAACTTAATTCTGCCTGTAATTTTTCCATAAAACTTAACCTGTTGGGTAGTTTCGTTAAAAAATCAAAGTTTGCATATTCTTCTATTGTCTCATATTGAGCCCTCAGTTCTTCTTCCGAAGCAGTTAATTCTTCAAAGGTCTGGGTTAATTCTTCATGACTTTCCTGTAATTTCTTTTCGATTTTACGTTGTTTTATATTATCTATAACTAAAATTACAACTATTACAAAAAGAAATAGAAATATTGCAATGGCCCATTGTACTAATTCTTTATTTTCCTGCAGGAAGCTTAATTCTTTATTAACAAACGTAGCATCTTCTGGTAATATCTTTTCATCAATCTGATACTTTTTAATTATATCATAGTCAAATATGTAATAATTTGGGCTTTTTTTAACTAATGCAATCTCTTGAATAGGGGTTCCCTGGAATACATTAACTATCATATTGGCAGCTATTCTACCGGCTTCATAATAAGATATCATTTTACCGCCTAAGATTCCAAGACCAACGCCTCCAACCTCAGAACGTAAAATTGGGACCTTTACATGCTCTGTTAAAATAGAAATTGCCTCTGGAATTGTAAGATTCCTTCCAGCCTTATCCGTATACATACTAAAATATAATAGGATGCTATCACCTTCAATATTTTCAAGAACTGGACCTATTTCATCAAATGTATAGTCACCTACATTAATAATTTCAAAATCTAACTCTTTAAATTCATTTTTATAGGAATAAAATTGTTCTCGATTCCCAACTCCAGTTAATGTGTTATCAACAATTGCAACTACCTTTTTTGCATTTGGATTAATTAACAAACCCAGCTCAATGTTCTCTTTTAAGGATGCCTCCTCAACGATTCCAGTAATGAATTGATTTTCTGCTGCAATGACAGCACTTTCCATATTATTAATACCTAAAAAAACAATTGGCAAATTCAAAAATAACTCTTCCTGATGTTTCATGGCAAAATGTAATGCACTATCATCTCCTACAATAACAGCATCATATTTTATATACTTTAACTTATATTGTAGCATTTCATAAAAGATAGATTCATTTTCTTTGGTATCAAACCTCTTCATATCCATATATTCGGTATCAACTGTAATGGAAAGAGGGGTTAAAACTGATTTGAGCCCTTCTATTTGATCTGGTACGCTTAAGAAATTAGAATCATAGGAACTTATAAATAAAACCCGTTCCTTATAGGTTTCACTTTCAGCCAATGCAGGCTTCCTAGGAGAAATATTTAGAAATAGCAGTATTAACAGGCAGACCTTTAGTAATCGTATAAGTCGAAAGATGTGAGTAGTAGTGTGCTGCATGTAAATCCCCTTTCTTTTATGTATATTTGATTACAAGTTATGTCATATTATAACAAATCTAGATAATATAAGCAATTAAATATACATTTTTTAGTAAGGGTAGTTATGTTATTAAAGCTATTAAAACTATTATTAATACTGTTATTAATACTTTATCTGCTCAATGTAACTTCCTTTTACATCTTTTCTAACTAATATCTGCTTATCAATTTTTAATTTTAGTTCATCTACATGTGAAATAATACCTACGAATCGATTTCCTGTTGTTAAACTAGCTAAAGTCGCAATAGACTGATCTAGTGCTTCTGAATCCAAAGAACCAAATCCTTCATCAACAAACAAAGTATCAATTTCAATTCCACCCGCAAAACTTTGAATAATATCTGAAAAGCCAAGGGCTAAGCATAAGGCTGCCATAAAAGACTCACCGCCGGATAATGATTTTACACTACGTATTTTTCCCGTCCAAGTATCAAAAACATTTAGCTCCAAACCAGTAAAACTTTGAATATTGCCTTCTTCTTTTCGTTGTAATAAATACCTTTTTCCTGACATTTCAAAAAATCTTTTGTTCGCTTCTTTAATAATCTGTATAAAGTAAGAAGCCTGAACATAGGTTTCAAAGGTTATTTTCTGTTTACCCTCAAGCCTTCCATTGGCTGTTTTTGACATAGAATATATTTCTAGATAGTGTTTGCTCTTTTCAATTCTTTCCTTTTCAATTTCTAGAATCTTTAAACCAGCTTCTTGATTCACTTCAATTCTTGTTTGAATATTTTTTAAACTTGTCTCTAGTTTTGCCTTTTCTTCTTTTAGCATATTTCTTTTGTTTCTAATAATATCAAGATCCACAGGTTCTTTACCATTGGTTTTTTCAAATAAAGTATCTAACTGAATATTTACTTCTTTTATACGTAAGTCGTACTTATTACATTGATCTTTTATCTCATCAATCTTGTCCTGTGTTAATAATGCGTTTTTATAATCAGCTTCCCTTTGAAATCCAACTTCCTTTATCTTTTGCAAAAACTCAGCTAATGAGATATTATAATTGTTGGAGCTATTTAAATACTGTTCTTGAAATTCTATCAATAAATTAATAGTGGTTTCTTGTGCTATTTTGATTTCTTGATATGCTTTTTCTGCTGCTTGCAAACTTTGTTTTGAAGCTTCTAGGTCAGCAATTTTTTCTTCTCTGGTCTGGCATGCCTTCACATATGAGTCATACTCTAAATCCAAGGCAATCAAGTCAATTTCCTTTTGTAATGTTTCTAAACCAATCATAAGAGCGCTTTTTTCTTCTTTTAATTGGTCAATATCTTTTTGAAGTCCTTCTATTATAACAGCGATTTCACCTTTCTTTTTTTCACATTCTTCTTTTTGGTTACATCTATTTTTATATAAGGTCTCATTTATCTTTAAATTCTTAATTTCCTCTGTCTTTATTTCTTTTTGAACCAATAAATTTTTCTCTAAATCTGATAAACCCATTTCTTCAACTGATTTATCAGAAGCATTAACAATCTTATACTCACAGATGGCAGACTTTAAAGCTTCAATTTTTGTTTCTAACTCTTTTTTACTTTCACTTGCTATTAGACTTGCTACCTGCATTTCCTTATTAAGATGATCTTTTGATTCTTTTAATTTTATAAGTTCAGCTTCTGAAGGAGCATCATTAAGGCAAGAAGTGATATTGGGATGTTCTAGAGAGCCGCAGACAGGACACGGTTCTCCTGCAACTAAATTTGATGCCAATATCCCTGCCTGTTCTCTAAGAAATGCTTTTTGTTTAACTTCATAATCTAAGTTTACAATTTCATACTTTTCTTCGATCTCTATATACAATAATTTATTTTTTTCAACTGATTTCTGAAGTTTTATTAACGCTGCATTTTCTAATAACAAATTTTCTATTTTTGCGAATTTAAAATTTTCCTGTTCTAAACGGTTCTGACAGTTAGCCATATTGGGGAAGTTTATCTTCAAGATTTTTTATTTCTAAATACCTTTTTTCTCTGTTACCTTCTTGGGATAACTCATATTCATAAACTGCTTTCGCCTCATTTAGTTTAATTTCTTGTACTTCTTTATCCCTTATTACTTTCTCTATTTTAGCTTCTAACTGTTTTAATACAGCCTCTTCTCTAATTTTTGTATCTTCCTTGGGTTTAATATAAGATAAAGCTTTTTGTCCAAGTACTGCCTTCTCAGCGAAACCTTCTATCTCCTCTTTTTTGCAGTCCAGTTCTTCCTTTATTTTTAAAAGCCTGTTTTTCTCTTCAATATCATTATTTAGAATCTTCCCTGTAGTTTCTATTTGAATTAATTGGTTATTATTGTTATCCAGTATGTTTATCTCTTCTTTTACCTTAGACTGTAACAGGCTGTCTTCGGCAGCTAATCTTCCCATTAATTCTAATATTTCTTGTACCAGATTAATATTATGGGAAGCTTTCAATTCCGAAAATAATTGAAAATAAAAGGAATTCTCTTCAATTTTAACACCATTAATATATTGCATTATGCTTTTCTCTAAATCATCGCATTGATTTCTTAATTCATTTTCTTTTTCTCTTAACCTGGCTGCTACTTTTTTATATAATTCAGTGTTAAATACCCTTTGT
>JAQSYR010000032.1 GCA_029256035.1 Anaerocolumna sp.
TTTATGCTGAATCTACATTTTCTAATTAAACTTTAATTTCTACATATTGAAATATACAGTTAGAACCTATAGAATAAAAAGAGACATTCTAATAATTTGCAACTAAGTTGTGGAATTTTATATAATAACATTTACATTATACGGTCTATTATAAAAAACCGAATAAAATACAGTATAAATTACAGTTTAGTGTAATGTACCATATAACATGTATATTAAAGCATTATTATTAGATCGCTTTTAAGTTTAGATTTAAACAGGAGGAGTATAAGTTATGGCAAAGATTTTAATTGTTGAGGATGAAAGTAAGATAGCGCGTTTTGTTGAACTTGAATTGAAATATGAAGGTTATGAAGTTGAAATTGCGGAAGAGGGAAGATCGGGGCTTGATAAAGCACTTCACTCCAATGTAGACTTAGTTTTATTAGATATTATGTTGCCAGGGTTAAGTGGAATTGAAGTCTGTAGAAGAATACGTAGAGTTACTAGCCAGAATAAGAGTTGCTTTAAATAGACAAAACAAAATGACTCAACCAAAAGCGGATCTGCTTCAAATTGGGGATTTGAAATTAAATATTACAAGCCATAGTGCACATTATGGAGAGGAAGAGCTTGTTTTGACCAAGAAGGAATATGAACTGTTAGAGTATTTAATACGTAACAAGAATATTGCTTTAACAAGAGATCAACTTTTAAATAAAGTATGGGATTATGAATACTTAGGAGATACCAACGTTGTGGATGTATATATTCGTTATTTAAGGCAAAAGATTGATGATAAATATGGGATCCATTTAATCAGTACAGTACGAGGGGTAGGTTATATAATTAAAGATGAAGTATAAAATACTGGAAGAAATCAGACAAAGTTTAAGAAAAATTATACTACCCCTCCGAAGAAAAAAGGAAGAGTGGCTTGGTAACTTTCGGTTTTCAATTCTATTTCGCATCTCCCTACATTACGTGAAGTTGCTAGTAATAAGCGGAGTAATATTTATGGCTGCTTTTTCAGTACTATATTATGTATCTGAATGGATGGAATGTGAAGAGAGGGCAGAAGAAATAAGTAGGGAGTTTGAACTTATTGCTAAATCAGAACATATACCAGGAGATCAACCAGAACAACCAGACCAAACAAATCAACCATTAAAAGATAGTATAAATGACAGTATAAAGGACAGTTTAAAGGATATTAATTCTTATTCTAAGGATGGCATTTCCTTTAAAATAATAGATAGTAACGGAAATGAAATATATAACGACATTATCCTTGATATATCACAGGAAAAGAAAATTATCAACAGAATATATTATGAAGAGAACCATAGAGATCAGGATAATATATTAATTCTTTATGAGGAGAAGAATGTTTTAGTAGGTACAGAAAAATATGTTATTAATTTTCAATATGACTTATCAGACCGTGGAAGTACACTTTTATGGTTGCTAAGAGCAATGATAATTCTTTATATTTTACTGATTTTATATATAATTCGTAAAGGGCAAAGGAAAGATCAAGGATTATTTCAACCTATTTATGATATGTCAGCTTTGGCTAATCGATTAAATGTTAACAATCTGCATAGTGAAAGAATTAATGTAGAAGGAACCAAAAATGAATTAAAAGATTTAGCAAATGTAATTAATAGCATGTTAGATCGTATTGAAACGTCCTATGAAAGCCAAAAACAGTTTGTTTCAGATGCTTCTCATGAATTGCGTACACCAATTGCAGTAATACAAGGTTATGCAAATCTGTTGAAACGTTGGGGAACCAAGGATGTTGAAATATTAAAGGAGTCCATTGATGCAATTAATAACGAATCAAAAGCAATGCAGGATTTGGTAGAAAAACTGCTATTCCTCTCCCGTCATGATAAGAAAACACTGAAGTTAGAAAAAACCAGGTTTAATATGTGCCCTATGGTTGAAGATATGGTAAAAGAAACAAAGATGGTTACAACCAACCGTGTGATAGAAAGTCCAATTTTAGAAAACGTAGTAGTATATGGTGATAAACAAGCCCTAAAACAAGCTATTCGTGTATTTATTGATAATGCCGTAAAATATTCAAAGGATGGAGATACAATTGCAATTTGCTGTAAAAATCAAAGTGGAGATTGTATTATAAGTGTTCAAGATACTGGGATTGGAATGACGCGTAAAGATGTTGAGCATATTTTTGAGAGATTCTATCGATCCGAGCAAGTAAGAAATGATAAAATTTATGGTCATGGACTTGGACTATCCATTGCAAAACTGATAATACTTGCACATACCGGAAGAATTAAAGTTAGATCACAATATACAAAAGGTACAACATTTACAATAACATTGCCCAGAAGAAGACATTAGCAGGTTTTCTTAAATAAAGATGGAAAAGGGAATGTTGCAAAATAAAACTTATGGAAATAGGAATTTCAACTCAATTTACCAATGTTTATAATTATGCAATATTCCCTTATTTATCAAAGAAATTTGTAACTGAAGTGACAGCGGGTAAGCGCCAGAGTTTTGCAAGCCAGATTCTTTCTTGTATGTCAAGCTATGCACAACATACGAAACAAGAGACTTATGAAAATTCAATCCATCTATTTATATATTTTTAAACTGTGCCATATATAAATTATAATAGATACCTTTCATAGCTAGCAACTCAGCTGAAGTGCCCTGTTCTTTAATACCACCATCATCGATAACAAATATCCGATCTGCTTTTTGAATTGTGGATAAACGGTGGGCTATTACGAATGAGGTTCTTCCCTTTAGTAAAGCTTCAATACCTTGTTGTACTAAAAGTTCTGTATGAGTGTCAATACTTGAGGTGGCTTCGTCTAGTATCAGAATTTTTGGCATAGAAACCATAGTTCTTGCAAAGGCAAGAAGTTGTCGCTGGCCAATGGATAATCCGGTGCCACGCTCTTTTAATTCTGTTTCATACCCTTTTTCTAATTTCATAATAAAATCATGTGCGTTAACAGCCTTGGCTGCTGCAATGACGTCTTCCTCTGTAGCATCTAGTTTCCCATATTTTAAGTTATCCATTACAGTTCCTGAAAACAGGAAATTATCCTGGGTCATGACACCCGTTTGTTGTCTCAGACTTTCTATGGATACATCTTTTACATTATAATTATCAATGTAGATATTCCCTTCCTGTATATCATAAAACCGGCTGATTAAGTTAACAATTGTGGTTTTACCTGCACCAGTTGGACCAACAAGTGCAATTGTTTCACCAGCTTTAATTTGAAAGCTAACATCTTTTAGTACTGGAGTGTCTTTATCATAAGCAAAAGATACATTTTCAAAGCGAACTTCTCCTTTGATTTCAGGTAATTCAATAACCTGTTCTTTGTCTATAATCTCTGGGGGAGTGTCTAATATTTCAAAAATACGCTCTGCACCAGATAAATTGGTAATTAACTGATTATAAAAATTACTTAAATTCATAATCGGTCTCCAAAACATGGATATATAGGTTCCAAAGGCAATTAAAGTTCCTACAGGAACAGATTCCCTTCCTATTACTTTAATACCTACATAAAAAAGGGATATAGTTCCTAAACCCCAGCAAAAATCAATGACGGAACCAAAAGCATCCGATAGGACAACTGCCTTTACAAAAGAAGTACGATGTTCTGTTAATAATTCATCAAATGCATCTTCTGTTTCCTTCTCCGCCGTAAAACTTTGAATAATACGCATACCGGACACGTCTTCATGAATAAAGGCATTCAAATTGGAAGTTTTCTTACGGTAAGTTTGCCATCTTACATGGGAATATACCTGTATTAACCACATACCAGCAATTAATAGTGGCAGGCTGATTAAGGAAGCCATTGCTAGCTTATAATTTTTAACTATCATAATTATCACAACAGCTGAAATGGATAAGAAGTCGGGAATTAAAGTGGTTACACTATTGGATAATACATCTTTTAATGAATTAACATCCCCAATAATTCTGGCAAGTATTTTACCAGTAGGCCTGCTATCAAAAAAACTAAAGGTTAATTTTTGTATATGGACATAAAGTTCCTGCCTTATGGTTAATAAAACATTGTTTGAAACTCTGGCCATAATGAACATTCTAAGTTTTACCAAGAGAACAAATACGATATTAATACTAATACCGATAGCTCCTAGTTTTAAGAGACCATTTAAATCTTTATTCTTTATGTGTACATCAATTGCACGTTCAATAATCAGTGGATTTACTAATGTAATGGTTACAGTACCTGTCATAATTAAGAGTACTGCTATTATTTCTTTTTTATATGCCAGTAAATATTGAAATAACCTTAATAAAGTTTTAATTTTACTGGACTTAATGGTTTTCTCGTCTTCCCTTATTGCATTTATAGACATTCCAGTTCCTCCTTTATGGCGGTAATATTGCCTTCCAGATAGTCACCATATTGTGCCATATAGGTTTTATAATAGAGACCTTTTGCAGCTAATAAAGTGTCATGGGTTCCCCGTTCGGCAATCCTTCCGTCTTCAAGAATAATTATCTCATCTGCATTTTTTACAGCAGAAATTCTATGAGCAATTATTATTTTTGTTGTATTGTTTAATTCACTAAGTGCCTTCTGAATCAAATGTTCAGTTTCCATATCTAGTGCTGACGTTGAATCATCCAAGACAAGAATAGGAGTTTTTTTTGCGAAAGCTCTTGCGATACTGATTCTTTGTTTCTGGCCACCAGATAAACCTACGCCCCTTTCACCAATAATGGTTTCGTACTGCTCCTCCATTCGTTCGATGAAATCTTTTGCCTGGGCATTGGCAATAGCATGGCATACTTCTTCTTCATTTACTATACTACGTTTGCCTAACTTTACATTTTCATTTACTGTATCTGAAAATAGAAATACATCCTGCATAACTAATGAGATACTGGCACGTAGCTCTTTTATGGTCAAGTCTTTAATATTTGTTCCGTCTAAACGTATTTCTCCTTCTTCTGTATCATAAAGACGTTGCAACAGTTGGATAATGGTTGATTTACCTGCTCCCGTTGCACCCATAATTCCTATTGTTTTACCAGCAGGCAGTATAAAATTAATATCAGATAAAACTTTTTTATCACCCTGAGAAAAGGATACATGATGAAATTCAATGTTACCTTTTACATCTCCTAAAACAACCGGATTTTCGATTTCTTTTATGGTTGATTCTTCCGCAAATATTTTCATAATCTTTTTACGGGATGCAAAGGCAGAGGCAAGATCGTTACTTAACCATCCAATCATTTCCATTGGCCATACAATATTATAAGAATATTCTGCAAATGCACCTAAAGTTCCCAGTGTAATCTCACCATTTATAACTAGGGTACCGCCGTATATTATTACTAAAACAGGAAGCAGCTTGGTAGTAAACTGAAACAAAGGAAAATACTTTACAAAAACCTGTGACTGTTTCATGTTTAGATCATAATATTTTTTATTATGAGATAAGAATTTTGCTATCTCAAATTTTTCTCTTGCAAAGGCTTTTACAGTTCGTACACCAGCAAGATTTTCTTGTGCAACAGTATTTAAAACTGCATTTTCTTCGCTAATTGCTTCGTATACACCACCTAATTTCTTTTCCATAAATAATGCAACCGATGCTACAATGGGCATTGCAATTAACGGAATCATAGTTAGCTTTGGACTTAAATTAATCATGCAGTATAGTACAATAGAAGTATGTAATACTACTTCTATAATCAGCATCCCAACAAATCCTAAAGCATACCATATTTTATCAACATCGTCCTTCACTCTTGACATTAACTCTCCGGTATTGGTTTGGTCAAAAAATTGAATGGAAAGACTCTGTATGTGTTTAAATAGATTTTTTCTAATATCAACTCCAATTTTTGAACTAACCATATCAAAAATAAATTCCTTTAAATACTGAAAAGTAGCCCTTCCAACTCCAACCAGTAGAATTCCCAATAATAATATTGTAAAGATACTCATATTGCCGCCTACAATTACATCATCGATAATTCTCTTTGTAATCAGAGGAGATAACATATCTAATGATACACTAATTATCATAAAGACAATGGCAGCAGCATAGGCATACCAGTATTTTAAAACGTAACGCGATATTTTTTTCATAACTTCCTCCCAAATTCCTATATAGCTATTTTTAGACAAAAATAAGCCGTGGTAAGTTACCACGGCAATAAAATTCATCTTATTAATTTGAAAAAATATATATTGCAAACGCCTAGAACATCGCAAATATAGACAAATTCCAATTAATTACAATCATTCACTGTTGAGGTAATCTTGCATAATGGCATAAATATTGAATTTCTAAATTGTAATAACTTCATCATGATTTTTACCTCGCTTTCTTTTAGTCTTTCCATATTATAACATAAAAAGTAAGAATGTCAATCACCTTTCTAAAAATTTATTAATTTTTTTTATTGTTTATAAATTTAGATTAATATAAACAATATGTGAAATAAATTTTTTAGTAAAAAGATTAATATTTCATTAAGAATTATTTTTATTCAAGATTTGTTCATATTTGTGTGATATACTCATAGGTGTGAATAAAGTTTGTACATATCAACTAGTTTTGTTGATGACATATAGAGCGAATTAATTATGAGAAGTTTAAAAAAAATTTAAAATTTGAAGTATACATTAATTGTACAAGAGCATTATTAATTAGTTGTTTAACTCGATGATTTAAAGTATTTAATGTAGGGTTAAGCTAAGGAGGATAAACATGGATTTACCTATGACCTATAATGAAGAAGAAGAATGGAAGAAAGTAATGCTGATGTATGATTCAGCCTTAAAAGAAGTTTTAACTAAAATTGAGATTTTAAATAATGAATTTAAACTTGCACATCAATATAATCCAATTGAACATGTAACATCAAGGATTAAGTCTCCCCAAAGTATAGCAAAAAAAATTAGACATAACGGAAGAGAACTTACTATTGAGAATATAGTAAAATATATTAATGATGTGGCAGGAATACGAATCATATGTTCTTTCACTTCAGATATTTATCGAATAGCAGATTTGTTGGCAAAGCAAAGTGATGTACAAGTATTAAAAGTAAAAGATTACATTACTACACCAAAAGCTAATGGTTATACCAGTTATCATATGATTATCTCCGTTCCTATTTATTTATCCAATGCCATAGTCAATACAAAAGTAGAAGTACAGATTCGTACCATTGCCATGGATTTTTGGGCTAGTCTAGAGCATAAAATTTATTATAAATTTGAAGGGAATGCACCAGAAAGAATAAGAAAAGAATTAAAAGAATGTGCGGATATCGTTGCTTTTCTTGACCAGAAAATGCTCTCTCTAAATGAAGAAATAAAAGTTTTCAATTTAGAAGATGAAAAGGAAGAGTATAAAGAAATTGTGTCAGAAAGTTTTCAGGAGATGATTAAAGATTCCTATGGTACAGTTGTTGATGAAGAAGCAGAAAATGAAATTTTAACGTATAAAGCAGAAAGTAAGGAAGAAGATCTTTTGGTGAATTATTACGAATCCTCAGAGGATACTAAATTTGAAGATAGTAATGAGAGTAGCAAGAAAATAAAACAAGCCAGGAAAAAAGAAAAGGATAATGAGAAGATAAAAAATACCAGATTAAGTTTTTTGGGCCTGAGATTATAAGATTAGGATTTTAATAGGGAATTTTGTTTTATAACTATATGATGGGGTGTCAAAAGTCATTTTTATCGTAAAGTTGTGAATAACAGCGTATATATTCAGATGGCGCAGACCGTCCGAAGGGAAAGGCAAGTCCAGATGAATATATACGTTGTTATTCACTTTTATACATGAAATTAGACTTTTGACACCCTGTTTATTTTATAGCTTAAGATTTTTTAATAAACTACCAAGGCCAGTTGAGGCTTCTCCACCGGATGTAAATTCAAAAGGTGCCTCTTCTACATTTTCAAGTACCTGAGAATTTTCTTCCACTGCCTTTATGCTTAAGCTTATTTTACCGTCTTTGATATCTGTTATTTTAACAGTTACTTCCTGGCCTTCTTTTAATACTTCACTAGGTGACTTAATGTGTTTACCACATATTTGTGAGATATGAACCAGTCCTGATAAACCTTCACCAATGTTAACAAAAGCACCATAGGGAGCTATTTTTTCAACCACTCCTGTTGTAACCAAGCCCTTTTGCAGTTTAGATATTTTACTATTTTTATCAGCAATGGATTTGTCACGTTCCACTTCTTTACCTGATAATACTAATTTTTGGTTATCTTCATCTACAGTTATTACAATAACCTCAAGTTCTTTGTTAACCCAGGAACTTAGATCTTCAACAAAACTTAAGGAAAGCTGAGAAGCTGGAATAAAGGCACGAATGCCCTTAAGAAATGTTACAACACCGCCATTAACAGACTGAGCAATTTTTACTTTTACAATGGTACGCTTGTCCATATACTCTTTTAGTGTTGACCAGGCAAGAACATCATCTGCTTTCTTTTTAGATAATAAAATATTACCCTGTCCATCATCTTCTCTAATAACGGTAGCTGTAATTGGCTCTCCAATTGTAACATCCCCTTTAATGGAAAAACGGGGGTCGTTGCTTAGTTCCTCTATTTTTATAATACCTTCTGCATAGTATCCTAAGTCTACGGTTACTTCCGTATCAGAAATGCCTATTACAGTCCCGCTAACAAGTTCACCTTCCCCAATTTTACGCATGGATTTATTAATTTGGTCCACGAATTCATCCATTGATGGTACTTTTTCAACTTCTTTTTCTTGTGCTTCCGACGTGGTTATATCTTCTGTGTTTTCCGTAATTTTTAAATCTGCATCCATATTACTCCTAATCTCCTATCTCTGCCAATGGCATAAAATTATATTAAATATTCTAGCATTTGACAGATAAAAACGCAAGGTCAACTAATTATACAGAATAATCAAATTGCGATAAAACCATATATATGCTAAAATTAAGGTAGACCAAATTATGTAGAAAGGTTAGGTTATGAAATGAACGATAAAATAAAATTCCAGGACATGCTCAAAGATATTTTAGAAGTAGCAAGAGTTCAAGGAAATCATTTAAGTATAGAAGAGATTAAAACTCTATTTGGAAACATGGAATTAAGTGAATCACAATATGACCAGATTTATGCTTATTTAGCTGCCAATCACATTAAGATACAGGGATATATAGAGCAGAACAATACCTCATCCATATTACAATATACCAAATCCCTAAAACAAGAAGAATCCATGGATGAACTGGAGCCTGGCCAAAGTGAAGAAGAAGTAAGGGGAGAGAATAAAACGAAAGAAGCTGAGGACGGGGAAATAACTCATGCAGACTCTGCCTATCTTAAAATGTATCTGGAAGATTTAAGCGCAATAAAACCATTGTCGGATGAGGAAGAAAAGTCCTTATTCATTAAGGTGAAAGCAGGAGATTCTATAGCCAAAAGCAGATTAATTGAAGGATATCTAAGTTATGTGGTTACAGTAGCAAGAAAATACATGAACCGAGGAACCTTATTAGAAGATTTAATTCAGGAAGGGAACATAGGCCTAATGAGCTGTCTGGAAGATACGGCACTGGTTTCCCATAGTGATAAATTAAAAGAATTAATCCAGAAAAATATAAAAGACTATTTGGAAGCAGCCGTAGGTTTAGAAATTGATACGGATAGCTTTGAAAACAGATTTTTAGAAAAAATAAAGCATATAAGTGAAACATCAAAAGAACTTTCGGAAGATTTAGGCAGAGATCCTGATATTTACGAATTGTCAGATAAAACCAAGATACCATTAGAGGATTTAAAAGATATTTTAAGTATCTCAGGGGAAACAGTTAAATTTGAAATCCATCACCACGGTCACAAGTAAACTAAGCTGGAATTAGAAGGGTGATAGTATGAAGTATGGGGAAGATACAAAATGGTATAAGGCTTTTCATAAAAAAAGGTCATGGATATTAATATTAATACCACTCTCATTGCTTATATTATGGACAGTTCAAACCAATGAAAAGATTGCAGAATATGTTTTTGCCAGGGGAATTTATCACAAGCTATCACAGGTTAT
>JAQSYR010000245.1 GCA_029256035.1 Anaerocolumna sp.
AGTATTTACAACAGATGGTGCAAGAGCTTTACGAGTAGTAAAAGAAATCAGAGCAGGAATTACATGGATTAATTGCTATAACCCAACCTTTAATGAAGCACCTTGGGGTGGTTACAAAATGAGTGGTTACGGAAGAGAACTTGGAATCCATGGACTTGAAGAATATCAGGAGATCAAACAAATTAATATAAATCTTTCCCCTGGTAAACTAGGCTGGTACGAAGAAAGATAAGATAAGACTTTATAAGAGGGATAAAATTATGTTAAAAGAAGCATTACCTAAAGTAATTACAAATTTACCTGGACCCAAAGCAAAATCTATTATTGACAGAAGAAATGAAGCAATTCCTAATGCTATCCGCTGCGGATATCCTCTGGTCATTAACAGAGGGGAAGGTGCCATGCTAGAAGATGTAGATGGCAATATATTCTTAGACTGGGTAGGTGGAGTAGGGGTTTTAAATGTTGGTTATAGTCAGCCAGACATGATAGAAGCGGTGAAAAATCAGGCAGATAAATATTTCCATGCAATGATGAATATTGTAACCCATGAAGGATATATTAAGTTAGCAGAGAAAATGAATGAAATAGTGCCGGTTAAAGGTGATAAGAAAAAAACCATGTTTGCAAACAGTGGTGCTGAAGCCGATGAAAATGCGGTAAAAGTTGCAAAATCCTATACCAAACGACCTAATATTATTGTATTTTCCGGAGCTTTTCATGGTAGAACTGCACTTACCATGACAATGACATCAAAAAAAGCATATTCTGTGGGTCTTGGACCTTTCCCGGATGGCATTTACCGTGCTGAATTTCCTTATCTATATCGAAAACCAAAGGGTTATTCTGATGAGGAAGCAATTAATTATTATATTGAACGCCTAAAAAGTGTGTTTGAAGAATGTTCGCCAGCAGAGTATGTTGCAGCAATTGTAGTAGAACCGGTTCAGGGGGAAGGGGGATTCGTTCCTGCTCCTATAGAATGGGTGAAAGCTGTGAGAAGAATTTGTGATGAGAAAGGAATCCTGTTGATTGCAGATGAAGTTCAATGTGGTTTTGGCCGCTCTGGTAAATTATTTGTTTCAAATTACTGGAAAGAAGCAGGTTGTGCACCGGACATTATAACAAGTGCCAAATCCATTGCAGGAGGACTTCCAATTTCAGCAATTACCGCAAGAACAGAAATCTTTGATGGAATTACTCCGGGAATCATAGGAGGAACCTATAGCGGTAATGCCCTGGCTTGTGCTTCTGCCCTTGAAGTAATTAAAATAATAGAACGAGAACGCTTATGTGACAGAGCCATGGAAATTTCAAAAAAGTGTTTTGAGAGATTTCATCAATGGAAAGAAAGATATGAAGTAATCGGTGATGTCAGAGGAATTGGTGTTATGCTTGGTATTGAGTTTGTAAAAAACAAAGAGACAAAAGAACCTAATAGCGAAATAGTAACGCAGTTGATTCAAGAGTGTGTATCTAATGGTCTTATTATAGAAGGAGCGGGAACCAATCACAATGTTGTTCGATTCTTAAGCCCCTTAGTTATAACTGATGAGCAGCTAGAGGCTGGATTTAATATTTTAGAAGAAGGCATTAAAAAATGTATAAATGATGTAGTAATTTCGGGAGTATAATTAGTACATAGAATAAAAAATGCAATAAATCCATAATTTTGGCTTTATTGCATTTTTTATTTAAAGTTATTTTCTTATTAATTGCATTTTAATTTGGTTTTACATGCAAGTTGTTGCAATTTCTTCCAATCGATCAATAATTGGTAAGTGTTGTGTACACTGGGCTTCACAGTTACCACATTTTATACATTGGGCAGCTTTTGCTACCGGAATATCCCAATGGTTAAGTATTCTTGACTTCATGTCATTGCCTAGAATTTTTTGATTATAGGCATCCATAAATTTTGGTATGTCAATTTCCTGAGGACAGTTTTTACAATAAGCACAGCCGGTGCATAAATTGTTAAGTGACACTCCTTTATTTTCGTATTCCCCAAGAAGTACTTTTGCTGGCTTTTCTATTAAATTCTCAACAGATTTACAAGCTTCGTCAACATGTTGTTTTGTAGTAAAACCATTGAGAGTAATGGTAATTTCTTTATGGGAAGCAACAAATCGTAGGGCAGCCTGAGCAACATTTAAATCAGTCCCTTCTGAAAGATAGCCGTTCTACGGCAGTTTCTAATTCTTCACCTTGCATATGAGAAGAAAATACAATGTTTTTAATCAATCCATCTGCTTTTGCCTGTTCAAAAAAAGAGTATAAAGCTTCTAATTCTTCTTCAAAGGAATCAAGACTTAAAACACACCATAAGTGATAGAAATCCAGATAATCTACTTTCAGACGAGACAGAGTAGTTTCTAGTCTTTTTCTAAAATCAGAAGCGGTATGCTTACCACCTACAGTACCAAGATTTGTTTTGGATGAAATGTAATAACTATCTCTTGGTAATTGTGATAATGCCATTCCAGTTATAATTTCACTTTTATCACTACAATAAAAAGGGGCAGTATCAAAGTAGTTTATTCCCTTTTCATGAGCATATAGTGCAACTTCAGCGCATTTAGAAAGATTGCCTGCCTTAATATCCTCTGAGTTATAACGCATACAACCCATACCAATTGCAGACATCTTCATTTTGGTATCCCCATATTGCTTATAGTGCATAATAGTCCTCCCATTCATTTAATACAATTTTCTATAATTGATAATCTTGAATCAAACTAAAGTATACCACATGGATAGGATATAACTCAACCCCAAAATGAATGTTAACAAAAAGGTACTCGAATAATATAGTATTAACTTGTATCTTATTTCTTGTCATAAACAAAACAATAATTAAATTTGATAATGTCCTAGAATAATGATATAATCTTATAAATTAATGGAAATTGAGTTAGGAGAGAAATCAGATGGAGATAAATATGACACCCCAAGTAATCAATGCAAGGATGATTGCAGACATATTAAATTCAAAAACCAATTTAGAAGTTGATATCTGGGAAGAACTTGATGTTTTAGAAGTTGAGCTTTCCAATGAAAGTATAGTAGACTTTGAACCTATGGATACTAACTTTAAAGATTCTTCCGATGCTGCATTTGTTAAAAATAGAGAGATTAAGACTATCTTTGCTGTTACCATTGACGATGGAGCTTTAAAGGAAACCAAAGCAATCATGAAATTAATTATTCAGGATCTGGGTGGATTCTTATGTGCTGACAGTGTTGATTTTAATCCTATCTATGATGAAAACAATATAGATTCAAATGATGATTTATTATCATAGAACTAATATAAAATAA